>CAUHBW010000001.1 GCA_959604115.1 uncultured Bilophila sp.
GGATGCGATGACCGGCGGCGTAAAGGAAATGGGCGCCTGCAACACCCTGTATCGCGACGGGGAAGCCATTTGCGGCGAAAACACCGACGTGATCGGATTCATGGCACCTCTGCGGAAGCGTGCCCTCGCCCCGGAAACCCGCGTGCTGCTGCTCGGCGCGGGCGGCGTCTCGCGGGCGGCGGTCGTCGGACTCCGGCGGCTCGGGCTGGCGAACATCGCCGTGGCCAACCGGCGGCGCGAACGGGCCGAAGCTCTTGCCGAAGCCTTCGGCCTGACGCCGGTTCCGTGGGAGGAACGCGGCGACGTGCGGGCGGACCTCGTCATCAACACCACCTCGCTCGGCATGACCGGGGCGCAGGAACGGGAAACGCCCTACCCCGCCGAGTCCTTCCGGGGCGCGGGCATCGCCTATGATCTGATCTATACGCCCTTCCGCACCCGTTTCCTGCGAGAGGCCGAAGCCGCGGGCTGGAGCAGCCTGTCCGGGCTGGACATGTTCATCGGTCAGGGAGACGCCCAGTTCCGGCTCTGGACGGGCCGCAGCCTTCCCCCGGAAGCCATAGAAGCCGTGAAGAATACCCTCTACGGCACCGACGCGGCGCACTGACCTTCCGGCGCGCTTTCTACGGATTCCCTTTGAAATCTGTCACGCTTTAAGGACTATTCCGCGGATGGGCATGGTCTTCGGCAGAATCCACGCCTCGTTGCAAAGGACAAGTTACCCGTTGCCCCGCCTTTCAACCGCCCATATGAAAGTGCTCTCTTCCGACACAAAAACGGCGAAACCGTCATGGTTTCGCCGTCCTTGCATCTTTCCTATAGAGGGAACGCATCGTGCGTCTCCGCGCTTCCTGTTTTTTAGAAATCCTTCAGCAACGCCTCCATCACCCGTTCGGGCGTGAGCGTGTACATACAGGCGTGGTTGCGGTCGCAATGCTTTTTGCCGTGCAGCGTACACGGACGGCACGCCAGCGGAACCTCCAAAACCCGATCCCGGAGACCGGCGGGGAAGAATCCCCATTCCTCCGTAGTGGGACCGAACAGGGCGAGCGCGGGCGTCCCCACGGCTCCGGCAAGGTGCATCGGCCCGGAATCGCCGGTGATCAGTACGGAAGAGGTCCGCAGCAGGGCGCAGGTTTCACGCAGAGACGTCCGGTTGGTGAAGTCGCGGGCGGCGGGAATCCCGTCCAACGCCTCGCCCCGCCCGACGACGATCCACGAAATGCCGCGATCGTCCAGCATTTCCATAAGTTGACGCCAATGGGAGGCTTTCCACGCCTTGTCGGGATGCGTGGCGTAGGGGTGCAGGGCGACGGGCGCGGCGGCTCCCTTGTCGGGGAGCTGTTCCAGCAGACGGTATCCCTGCGCCTCTTCCTCGGGGGAAAGCCAGATATGCGGCAACAGTTCCGCGCGCGGAGGCGGCGTCGTCTCCACGGCGAGGGCGTACCGCTGCGGAACATTCCACCGCCGAAGCTTTTCCCGGAACACGCGGCCTTTGGAGAACAGAAAGAGACGGCGTTCAAGGCCCAGCTTGGCGTACCGTTTCACCGGCCCTTTCCAGAGCAGGGACAGCAGGCGCGTACGCAGCGTACCGTGCAGATCGAGCAGACCGTGACCGGAGTAGGTTTCCGCCAGCTCCCGGAACACGCCGAGCTGATTCGGAAAACGCAGGTCCGACTTGCGAAGGCCCACGACGGAGCGCACCGCCGGGTGCCCTTCCAGAATGGGCGCGAAAGCCTCGCGGGTGATGACCGTAAACGTCCAGCCGCGCGTGCGGCGCCAGTAATCGAGAACCCCGGTGGTCAGAGCCAAATCGCCGAGCGCGCTCAGGCGGACGACGATCCATTCGGCAGGCTCCCGCACGGGGGCATCGTATCCGGAGGGTGAAGTTGTCATACCCGGAACCTACCAGCAACGCTGGCAAAAGAAAAGTTTTCCCTGCCGGTGCGCGGAGAAAAAAGCATTTCGCCCCCGGAATGCCGCCCCGCCCCAACCTTCCTCTTGCTCTTTGTCTCGATATCAGCTAAAGTCTTTCACTGGACGGAGAGGTAGCGAAGCGGCCGTAACGCGCTCGACTCGAAATCGAGTTACCGGTGATGAGCTGGTACGTGGGTTCGAATCCCACCCTCTCCGCCACTTGGAAACGCCAAGACATCCGGTGAAATCCTAACAGCCCTTGAACCAGAACGGTTTGAGGGCTTTTTTGCGTCCCGTGTCGTCCGATGAAGGACGGGAGGCGATCAACGTTGCATCCCAAGGAACGGCGCGTTCCCCTACAACAAGAGGACGAGGGAACCGGCCGTGATCAACGCGCCGCCGAGAATGACTTTGAGGCTTACGCTTTCCCCGAGCAGCAGAATCGAAAGCAGTATGGTGAGGGGCACGCTGAGCTTGTCGATGGGGGCGACTTTGGAAACGTCCCCAAGCTGCAACGCCTTGAAATAAAACAGCCATGAGAGTCCCGTGGCGACGGCGGAAAGAAACAGGAACAGCAGCGTGCGGGGGGCGATCTCGCGCACCTCGCGCACGGCCCCGGACATAAAGGCAATCCCCCACACCAGAACGAGGATGAAGCTCACCCGCAAGGCCGTGGCCAGATTGGAATCGATGCCTTTCACTCCCATTTTGGAGAACAGGGCGGTCAGAGACGCGAACACGGCGGAAAGCAACGCATAATACTTCCACATGATACCATCTTCCTTTGTATACGGTACAGCTCTCGCTTGGGCGGATACCAAAACGCTCCCGGCCTCGTTTGTCAATATTTCAGCTCGGTAACGCCGACGGCAAAAAGGAAAAAGCTCGGGAGAACCCCGTGTGCGTTTGCGCCGGAAAAACCCGTCGGAGCCGTTGATGCCGGACCACCCGCCCGAATGAGCGTCCGATCATTGCAGCGGTGCCGCGCGACTGACGTCAGCCCGCCTTTCCGAACGCTTCCCGGAAATCGCCTACGATGCGGCGCGGCTCCGCAAACTTCTTAAGGAAAACGACGATGAAGCGATGCCGAACCGGCCCTTTCTCCCAAGAAAGCGAACACGGGAGACCGGGCTTGTTTTTGGACTTCTCGCAGCCCCCTCATTTTTTCTCATCTCTCCCGTTTGTGTGAGAAAAAGCCGTTTTTCCCATTTCGGAAAACCGGCGACTTTTTTGCTCCTAACAGGAGAGGATACCATATCTTTTCATGTTACATCCCGCGTAACCGCTTCCCTTTTGTGCCGGTTATGACAAGTTCATCCTCTTTTCCCGTCTTTTTCCGAAAATCAAATACGTTAATATTCCCCGCTTATTATGAACTTTTCGCAGACAAATCCTGAACTCCCCCTAGTCTTTAGTTATTTTTTGTATTAAAATCATTTCCAGTTTTTTTCACAAACTCTAGAGAGGAGAGCTTTCATGACCTGCAAGAAGATTCTGCCCCTGCTGTTGGCGGCCCTGTTCGTGTGGACCGCTTCCGCATCCGCCGCTCCGCAAACCACGCTGAAAATCGCGGTGGGGGACCCCGAAGACTCCGAAATGGGCGTCGTCGGCAATGCCTTCAAAAAGTACGTGGAAGAAAAGTCCGGCGGCAAAGTGGAAGTCCAGTGCTTCTACGGCGGCTCCCTGGGCGACGAAAGCGAATGCTTCCGCAACGTGCAGAAGGGCACCCTGCCTCTGGCCATGGGCGGCATCGCCAACCTCGTGCCCTTTGAAAAGCGTCTGGGCTTGCTGACCCTGCCCTACCTTTTCGCCAACATTGACGAAGTCGTGACCGGCACCAACGGCGCTCCCGCCGAGCTGCTGAACAAGTACGCCACCAAGGCCGGGTTCCGCATTCTGACCTGGACCTACACCGACTTCCGTTACATCTCCAACTCCAAGCGCCCCATCACCAAGATGGCCGACATTCAGGGCCTGAAGTTCCGCGTGCCTCAGAGCGCCGTGCTTATCGCCGCGTACAAGGCTTTCGGCGGCAGCCCGACCCCCATCTCCTGGGCCGAAACCTTCACCGCTCTCCAGCAGGGCGTCGTGGACGGCCAGTGCTACGGCTACATCGGCTTCAAGGCCATGAAGTTCAACGAAGCCAACCAGAAATACCTCACCGAAGTTCACTACACCTACCAGCTCCAGCCGCTGGTCATCAGCGAACGCGCGTATCGCAAGATGACCCCCGAAATGCAGAAGCTGATGGTTGACGCCGGCAAGTACGCCCAGGAAGCCGTCCTGAAGTTCCAGATGGAACAGGCCGAAGCCGCGAAGAAGGAACTCATCGCCGGCGGCCTCGTCGTTTCCCAGCTGGAAGACGAAGACCTGTGGAAGAAGGCCGCTCTCGAAAAGGTATGGCCCGAAATGGCCGAATTCGTCGGCGGCAAGGATGCCATCAACGAATACCTGAAGGCCTGCGGCAAGCCCGCCTGGCAGTAAATCGTTGTAAGGACGGCACCGGGTCTGCGGGGGCGGACCCGGCGCCGGACATGCGGACAAGCGCCGTTGCGCGCCGGACCCGCATGGAACGCGTGTTTGCGCTGCCCAACCACGGGACGCCTTTACGGAAGCCGTAATCCGTTCTGGCAAGGCGTCCCGTGGTTTCACTGGTCTTCGGGAGGAGGAATAGCAAACGTGAAAAAAGTAGTCTTGGCCCTGCTGGACCATTTCGAAAGTTACCTGTGCCAGTTCCTGCTGGTCTTTTTCGTCATCATCATTTTTCTTCAGATCGTGCTGCGGCAGATCAACATGTCCCTTCCGTGGACGGAAGAAATCGCCCGTTTCGCCTTTATCTGGTTCATTCTGTTCGGCGCCTGCTACGCGACCCGCCTGTGCGCCCTGAACCGCGTGACCCTGCAATTTTCCAAGGCGCCCAAATGGGTGGGCGACCTGTTCCTGTTCGTCGGCGACGTGATCTGGTTCTGCTTCGCGCTGATCATGGCGTGGGAAGGCTACATCGCCGTTCTCGACCTCGTGGAATTCCCCTACGCGACCCCGGCGCTCGACTGGGATCTCGGCATGGTCTACCTTGTCTTCCCCCTCAGCTTCCTGTTGATGGCCATCCGCATCGTGCAGGTGAACGTCATCAAGTTCATCCTGAAAGAAGAAATTCTCGACCCGGATCAGGAAGCCATCAAAGAAAGCCAGAAGACGCTCACGGCTGAAGGAGACAAGGAATGATGGAAGCACTTTCCCCCGCGAACATCGGTCTTCTGCTGTTCGGCATCTTCTTCGTGCTGCTGCTCATCGGCAGCCCGATCATGGTCGCCCTCGGCGTTGCGACCATGGCCTGCTTCATTGTGCTGGACATTGACCTCAGCCTGATGATCGAACGCGCCTTCGCTTCGCTGACGGCTTTCCCGCTCATGGCATTGCCCGCATTCGTGCTTGCGGGGTCACTTATGGAGGCGGCAGGCGTGTCCAGACGGCTCGTCCATGTCGCCGAAAACATCGTCGGCCCCACTCCCGGCGGTCTCGCCATCTCCACGACGCTGTCCTGCGTGTTCTTCGGCGCCATCTCCGGCTCCGGCCCCGCCACGACGGCCGCCGTGGGCATGCTCATGATCCCGGCCATGGCCAAGCGCGGCTACAACATCGGTTACGCCGCCGCCGCCACCGCCACCGCCGGCGGCATCGGCATCATCATCCCGCCCAGCATTCCGATGGTCATCTACGGCGTGTCGGGCCAGCAGAGCATCTCCAAGATGTTCATGGCCGGCGTCCTTCCGGGCATCCTCATTGCCGTGGGCCTGAGCATCATGCACTTCTTCCTGTGCCGGAACCTCAAAACCGACGGCCTCGACTGGTCCTTCAAGTCCTTCACCCGCTCCCTGCGTGACGGCTTCTGGTCCATCCTCGCGCCCGTCATCATTCTGGGCGGCATCTACGCCGGTCTGTTCACGCCGACCGAAGCCGCCGTCGTGGCCATCTTCTACACGATCCTCGTGGGTATCTTCATCCACAAGGAACTCACGATGAAGAGCTTCATGGCCTCGTTGAAGACCACGTCATGGCTGACGGGCCGCGTGCTGGTCCTCGTATTCACGGCGACGGCCTTCGGCTATCTGCTGACCTCCTACCGCATCCCCGTGGAAATTGCCAACTGGATTCTGTCCTTCACCAACAACGTGCATCTGGTGTGGGTCTTCGTGGTCCTGTTGCTGCTGTTCCTCGGCATGTTCATGGAAACCCTCGCCATCATCATGCTGGTCACGCCTGTGCTGCTGCCCATCATGACGGCGTACGGCGTCGATCCGATCCACTTCGGCATCATCCTCATCTGCTGCTGCGGCATCGGGTTCTCCACGCCGCCGCTCGGCGAGAACATGTTCATCGCCTCCGGTATCGCCAATATTTCTCTTGAAGAAATATCCCTCAAGGCGCTGCCTCTCGTGGCGATCAACATCGCCGTCATCGCCATTCTGGTAATCTTCCCGGACAGCGGCCTCTCCCGGCCCACCCTCAGGGGCACGGGGATAGAATAACCGCGGGGGGGGGGTGCGCTGGCCCCGCCGCCACCTCGCTTCCCAACACGCAATCCTCAAAGAAGAGAAAGTTATGAGCTGCAAGAAACTTGTTCCCGTGCTCTTGGCGGCCCTCTGCCTGTGGACCTCGGCTCCCGCGTCCGCGGCGGTCCCGACCACAACGTTGAAAATCGCCATGGGCGACCCCGAAAGCTCCGAAATGGGCGTCGTCGGCAACGCGTTCAAACGCTACGTCGAAGAAAAGACCAACGGCGCCGTCCAGATCGTCTGCATCTACGGCAGCACGCCGGGCGACGACGAAAGCGAACGCTTCCGCAAGGTCCAGAAGGGCACCCTCGACATGGCCCTCGGCGGCGTCGCCAACATCGTGCCTCTCGAAAAGAAGCTCGGCATCCTGACGCTGCCCTACCTGTTCGACAACCTGAACGAAGTCGTGGCCGGCACCAACGGCGCTCCCGCCGAACTGCTGAACAAGTACGCCACCAAGGCCGGTTTCCGCGTCCTGACCTGGACCTATTCGGGCTTCCGCTTCATGTCCAACGACAAGCACCCGATCACCAAGCTGGAAGACATGAAGGGCCTGCGTTTCCGCGTGCCCCAGAGCGCGGTCATGGTCGCCACCTACAAGGCCTTCGGCGCGATCCCCTCGCTCATCCCGTGGGCCAAGACCTTCAACGCCCTTCAGTCCGGAGACGTGGACGGCCAGTGCTACGGCTACATCGGCTTCCGCGCCATGAAGTTCAATGAAGCCAACCAGCATTATCTGACCGAAATCCACTACACCTACTACCTCCAGCCGCTGGTCATCAGCGAACGCGTCTTTGAAAAGCTGTCGCCCGAACTCCAGAAGATCCTGATCGATGCCGGCAAGCACGCTCAGGAAAAGGTGCTCCTGTTCCAGATCGAGCAGGCCGAAGCCGCCAAGCGCGAACTCGTCGCCGGCGGCCTCAAGGTTTCCCAGCTGGAAAACGAAGAACAGTGGAAGAAGATCGCACTGGAAAAGGTGTGGACCGAAATGGCCGACTTCGTAGGCGGCAAGCCCGCCATCAACGAATACCTGAAGGCCTGCGGCAAGGCGCCTTGGCTCTAGACGATTCCCCACAAAAAAAGCCCGGATGGACCGGGCTTTTTTTGTGGCCGAAAAACGGCGTCCTTGGGAGGTGGCGCAGGGAAGAGATACGCCGGACGCCGTCTTTCGGCCTCTGGGAAAAGGAGGACGCCGCTCAGGCGCGGCTGTGCTTCCAGCCCCAGACCCTGCCGAGAAGCAGGACGGGGAGCGTGGACAAGGAAGGGATGAGGGAAACGAGCGAACCCGCGAGGATGAGCAGGATGCCGATCACCATGGTGAAGGGGATGGGTTCCCGCAGAAAAACCAGAGCGAAAACGGGGGCCAGCGCGGGCTTGAAGAAAAAGACCAGCGAGGCCGTTATCGGGGATGTGGCCTCCATCGCCATGAAATAGAAGGCGAATCCCGCGCCGGTCACGCCGATGCAGATGTACAGCATCATCAGGGCGCTGAACGGGGTGTATCCCGAAAACAGAGGGATGTTGGCGAAAAGGTCCAGCCCCAGCGCCCCCAAAAGCTCGGCCGCCGATTCCAGACGGCTGAACGCCACCATGCCCGCCATTTCCAGACTGGCGAACAGGAAGCTGCCGCAGGTCACGACCACGCCGGAAAACCGGGCGCACAGCCGGGTGCCGAGCACGGCGTAGAGGGCGAACATCGCCGTGGACAGCAGAGTGAACGCAATCCCCGCCGTGCCGACGGACGTGTTCAGCGGATTGATCAGCACGAGGATGCCGAGGCATTCCAGAACGAGCGCGATGGCGTGCTGACGGCGGATGTGGGTATGCAGGATAAGCCCCGCGAACAGCAGGACGAACACCGGGTTGCAGCTGAACAGCACGGCGACGACCGAGGCGTTGGTATGCTCCACGGCGAGCTGGTACAGCGTCATGCTGACGACGATGCCCAGAAAGCCGAGCCCTGCGAGCTTCAGGAGGCTGGCGGCGTCCAGACGTTCGTCGCGTTTCCGCAGCATCCGCCGGGCGAACGGGACGAGGACAAGGCCGCCGATGAAAAACCGCGTGAGGTTGAGCTGTACGGGATTGAACTGTCCGGCCACCTCCTTGAGCGCGATCTCCATCGTGCTGAAAAACAGCGTCGCCAGTGCGATGAACAGATAACCCCTTTTCATGACAAGCTCCCTTGTGCGCCGCGTGCGTCCGCTTCGGAACCTTTCCCATACGCGGATGGCCTACTTCCCGTTCGTACGCCATCCCCATCCATGCGTAAAATGAAATATGCTTATAGAAAGCATAATTTCAGGTTAATGATGGCGGGCGATACCGGGAGCTTTTCGGAGTTCGTTGCCAATGGAAGGCGTCAGCCTTCCACCGGAGAGCGCCCCTCGGCGGTCCGGAGCCGTTCCTGTCCGGTCAGACATCGAATGAAGGCCCGCCCGGCATGCGAAAGCGGGGTTTTCTTTCTGGTGGCGACGACGATGGAACGTTCCGGGATGGAATGTTCGGGCGTGATCTCGAAGACGGTCCCCCGGCGCAGGCTCGCTTCGGCAAAACGCCGCACGGTAATGCCCACGCCGAGGCCGCGCTCCACAAAGGGAACAATCAGCACCGTGGTCGCCAGCTCGAATTCGGGATCGAGCACGACGCCGTGCGACCGGAAAAAGGCGTCCAGATACTGACGGGTGCTGGTGCCCTTCTCCGGGCAGATGATGGGCAGACGGGCGATCTCGGCCAGCGGAAGCACGGCGTCCTTCAGGTGCAGGAACGGCTTGCCCGCGATGAACATGTCGTGAGTGGGACACACCGGAATCAGTTCCAGATCGTCGGCCTCTTCCACAGGCGAAAACACGACGCCCAGATCGATTTTCTGGGCGCGAAGGGCTTCCAGCGTTCCGTGCGTCGCCGCCGTGATCGTGCTGATGTGGACCTTGGGGTAGGCCTTGTGGAAGCGTTCCAGATACGGCAGCAGGTAGGCGTACATGATCATGTCGGAGGAACCAATATGGATGCTCCCTCCGTCGAGGTCGAGCATGGCCTGCAATTTCTTCTCGCCGAGCGCGATCTGTTCGCAGGCCTGCACTACGTGCCGGTACAACACCTCCCCCTCCGGCGTCAGCCTCATTCCCTTGTGGGTACGGAAAAACAGTTCGCAGCCGAGCGTCTTTTCCAACTGCCGGACGGACTTGCTCACCGCCGGCTGGGAAAGGAACAGCGCCCGGGCCGCCGGCGTGATGCCGCCCAGCCTCGCGACGTGGTAAAAGACCTTGTAGTATTCAAAAGAAACGTTCATGCCGCCGTCCTCCCGTCTATTCGGATTCCGTTCTCCTGATTGGCACGCAACCGCCCGGCAAGGCAAGCCCCGCCTCCCGAACGTCGGAGAACCGCCTCAAGGCTCCCCGCCCCGCCCATCCGAGTTTCACTATTCATGAGAAATAACAAAAAATCTTCGGCTCAAACCGTTCCACAAAAAATTTTTTGCGCCGAAACGCAAAAAAACGCTTGCAAGCCGCTCCGGTTTTGCATATACCTCTTTTCGCGCCGAGGTGGTGGAATTGGTAGACACGCTATCTTGAGGTGGTAGTGGGAATTCCTGTGCGGGTTCGAGTCCCGCCCTCGGCACCATTTTTCAAAGCCGTTGCAGTAACATACTGCGACGGCTTTTCTTTTTTTGTTTCGCGCCGTTGCCGAAGGAGCCCCAAACGCCCCCGCTGGCTGGAGCGTGCCAATCTGCGCCAAAGAGCCGGGTCATTCACGCCGAAAATCGGCAGGAGTCCCCATATCCCCCCACAGTCCTCACGCCACGTAAGGCCATCTCTCCTGCCTCCCAGTACGGGCGTGACCATTCTTCCGGAGGTATTCCCAAGCGTTTTTGAGACATCATGACGCAACCCCGTTGAATAAGGACCAAGATGCATCATGCTGAAGCGTTCGGAACGGATCGCCAAACGCCGAAAGTCATCCAGTCAGGCGAAAAACGCTCCCCTTCCAACGATTCATGAACAAGTCTCTGCGGAATGACAAAGGCCATCCCCGCCTTTTGGTCTTCTTTCGTTCCGGAATGCTGTGCCCTGTTCCTCGCATGGCCACGGACGAAACGAAACCGGCTGTCGTCCCCTTGTCCGCGGCAAATCCTCGTTGGACGGCGGCGCAACCTATCCCGGTACCCTCCGCAACCGCAACGGCACGGGGATTCACATCTCGGAAAGCGTCACGGGCAGCGGCAAACCATTTCCTTCTACGACGGCATGGCGTTTCCGGTGCCCCTCCGCAACTCCTCCGTCGTCCCCCCTTTTGCCGGACAAGCGGGCCATCCAGCGCGTATTTTCTGACAAGCTTTCCTTTGAACTCCCTCGAAAAAAAGCACATGCCATACTCAATTTCTCTCCTGCACGCGTGAAGCCCGCGCGGGTCCCAACGGTTCGATATCGATGGCCTACTCGCTCAGGCCAAACGCGGAGCCCCCTTTGACCGGCAGATTACCGGAACGATGTTTTTCGGGCACAGTACCGCCTTTCCCTTGACGGACTCAGGCGCACCGAACACATTCGGGAAGTTGTGGGGTAAACCCCCTTGCCCAAAAGAATCGGAGGCAGGACGAGCAAGAATCGCGTGGCGTCCCATGTCAGAAAGGCCTCGTATCCGCCGAACCATGCAGGGCGAAGGTTTTTGGCAGGAGGACTACACCTGAAACGGACTCTTGAAAGCGCGCATACAGCAAACAGGCTTTGGATCGCATAACGGTTTCCTTTTGGAGAGAATATTGCAGGTCAGGGAGCACTCCCGATCCGTGTTCGTCCTCAGGCAAAAATTCCGTCAGCTCCCCCCAAAAGCTGTCCGGCCCCAAACAGCGGCTCAACCGGGACCGTCTCTAAAAAACTCGATTGCGACAGGCTAAGGGATACGCAAAGAGAAGGTTCGCGGCCCACAAGACGCCCTCTCCGCCTTTCAAGCTCAAACAGGAAAACGCATGCTCCCGCAATATGAATTTCGCATGACTGTCATGGCCCCTTATAAGGGGCTGGATGCTAAGGTCTTCCGGCAAACAGCCAAAAATCTGCGTTGTCGTCTCCGGTTTGTGGATGTAGCCTTTGAAGAAGCCATTCCCCCCGCCAAATGCCTTTCCCCCGACACCTGCGACATCATTCTCAGTCGAGGGATCACCGTGGACGTGATCAAACAACACTCGACCATCCCGGTGGTGCCCATCGACATTTCCGCATGGGACGTACTTCAGGCCCTCCAGCCCTATACCGGGCACATCCGCAACGCCGTCTTTTTCCGCTACGGAACGCCGCTGCCCGGGCTTGCGCGCGTCGGAGAGGTACTCGGGATGAAGATCAGGGAATACCTGTATACCTCCCGGAACCAGATGCGGCTTCAACTTCTCCAGCTGAACCCGGCGGACGTGGACCTCTTTGTGGCGCGCGGAACGCTCATTTCCCAGTGGGCGGACGCGATGGGCTTCGCCACCCTTGAAATCATCGACGGGGAAATTTCCGCCAAACGGACGCTGCTGGAGGCCGTCAACGTCGCCCGCGCCCGCCGCTCCGAGCGCCAGCGCACTGCCCGGTTTGAGGCTATCCTCGACGCGGTCGGCGAAGGTATCGTAGTCTACGACGAACAGGGGAAAGTCAATCTCGTCAACCCTTCGGCGGCACATCTCCTCAAATATTCCCGTAACGAAGCGCTCGGAAAGCACATCCGCACCGTTATGCCGGGCATATTCTCGCCAGACGCCGTCACGACGGGCAAAGCCGAGCAGGGTCGTATTCAGGACGTCCGGGGAACAACCATCGTCATCAACCGTGTACCTATTCTTTTTCAGGGGCAGAACATAGGCACCGTCTGTTCCCTCTCCGACGCCAGACACATTTCCCGGGCGGAAGAAAATCTTCGTACCAGTTTGAAATCAAAGGGTTTCACTACACGCTACCGTTTCGATGACATCCGCACTCGTTCCCCACACATGTGCCACCTCAAGGAACTCGGCATGCTCTACGCCTCCACCGGCGCCAACCTGCTCATCTGCGGGGAGTCCGGCACCGGCAAGGAACTGTTCGCCCAGAGCATCCACGCGGCCAGCTCCCGCGAGGACAAGCCTTTCGTGGCCGTAAACTGCGCCGCCATTCCCGAAGGTCTGCTGGAAAGCGAACTGTTCGGCTACGAGGAAGGCGCATTCACCGGAGCGAAACGACAGGGCAAGGCGGGCATGTTCGAGCTGGCCCACACCGGCACACTGTTCCTCGACGAAATCGGGGATTTGCCCCTCGCCCTTCAGGGCAGACTCCTGCGCGTGCTTCAGGAACGCGAGTTTGTGCGCGTGGGCGGTACGCAGGTGATCCATCTCGACGTCCGCGTCCTGTGCGCCACCCATCAAGACCTTCGTCGGCTCATGGCGGAGGGACGGTTCCGTACCGACCTGTACTACCGCCTCAACGTCCTGTCGCTGCGCCTGCCGCCGCTCCGCGAACGGCCCGAGGACATCATTGATCTCGCCGTGTCCCACCTGCGGGCGCACCTCGACGAGCCTCCGGCGGCGGAATGCCTCGCCGCGCAACTTGAACGCCCCCTGCTCCGCCACACGTGGCCCGGCAACATTCGCGAACTGCTCAGCGTCATGGAGCGCGTGGCCATCGTGGCGAACCATATGGCGGAAGTGACCGACTGGGAGCGACTCCTTATGGAGCTATGGGAAGAATCCTCCTTTAATCCCCGACCGGAACCGCCCGCCCCGGCTGAAGAGGCACCCCTTTCCCTCAAAAGCCACATGGCGCGCGAAGAGGCGCAGTTCGTCCGGAACACCGTGGAACGTTGCGGCGGCGACATGAATAGCGCGGCAAACATCCTCGGCATCAGCCGGATGACGCTCTGGCGCAAGCTGCGAGCCCTCGACTGAGAGTCGAAATCACCCGGCATTGTAACAAATATAATACGCAAAGGCGGCCAGCCGTAACATTTTTGTTACCGGCGGACCGCTTTTTCTTTCATTTTTAAAACGAATAGGGAGCTTTTTTCCAAAAATCCACTGGCATATTTCTTGATATAATCTCCGGCAATAGTCGGCGCAGACTTTCCTGCATATCTCCACACAACCCCAAAGGATGGAATGGTCATGAAGAAAAGCATCATCGCCTCGTTGTTCCTCGCCTGTACCCTTTTCGTCGGCGGCAACACGGATGCCCGTGCCGAGTATCCCTACGACAAACCCATCAATATTATCGTGCCCTTCGGTCCCGGAGGCGGGGTGGACATCGCGGCGCGCATCCTCGCCGACTACTTCCAGCAGAACTACAACATCACGATCAACGTCATCAACAAGCCCGGCGGCGCGCAGGCCATCGGAATCAATGAAATGCTCCGCGCCCGGCCTGACGGCTACACGCTCGCCTTCCCCGGTTTCAGCGCCCTCGCCACCACGCCCAAACTGACCAACGTAGGCTACACGCTCAAGGACATCAAGCCCGTGGCCCACATCGCCGCCATGGAATGCGTGCTTAGCACCAACAAGGCTTCCGGCATTGACGCCTATGCCAAATTTCTCGAAACCGCCGAAAAGGATCCGGACGGCACCGTCTACGGTACCACCGGGGCCATTTCCACGCAGCGTCTCTACATGACCAAACTGCTCGAACGTTTCCACAAGGGCCTCAAAATCCGCCACGCCGCCTACACAAGCGGCCACGAAGTGAGCACCGCCCTGCTCGGCAAACACATCACCGCCGGGTTCCAAGTTCCCGCCAACATCCTCCCCTACGCCAACTCCGGGGATTTCAACGTCATCGCCATTTCCCGCAAGGAACGCCGCGCCGATCTGCCCAACACCCCCACGTTCCGTGAACTGTACGCGGATCAGATGACTCCCGAGGACGAAAAGTGGATCGATCTCGGCGCGTGGCACGGCCTCATCTTTTCCAAGAAGGTCAAGGACGATCGCGTCGCCAAGCTCGAACCCCTCGTCGAAAAGGCCATGAAGGATCCCGCCGTCATCGAAAAGTTCAACAAAATCGGACTGTCGGCAGACTACCTCCCTGCCGGGGACTTTGGAAAGCTCATCCAGTCATCCTCGGACCTCGTCGACGAAGTGCTGGCCGGGCGCAAGTCGCTTGACTGACCGAACCTCTGGGCGAAGCGCGGTTGCGCTTCGCCCTTCCTTTTCGCGACGAGGAAAGTTTCATGAAAAACAAGACGGACTTCTTCATCGGATTGGCGCTGCTTGTCTTCTGTTGCGTCATGGCCCACCAGATATATTTGATTCCCGAATCAGCATCAAATGACGCGTTTACGGCGGCATCGTTCCCCACCGGCATCACCGTTGCGCTGGCCCTCCTGTCCCTCATCCTCATGGGGCGGGCAGCCTTCGGCAAAGAGGCAGCCGCCTGTTGGCCCGAAAAAACGCTCTTCATCAAAATCGCCCTTATGGGCATATGGATTCTTGCCTATGTCGTCGGCTTTATCTTCCTCGGGGAATACGCCTACGACATGGAATGGCCCGAAGGTACCGGCTTCACCATCTCCACACTGATTTTCATTTCCGGAGCGCTGCTTCTGACAGGCTACCGGAACCCGCTCAAGATAGGTCTCATATCCGCCGGGATATCGGCCTTTCTGTTCGCCGTGTTCGCCATCTTCTTCAAAGTTCCTCTCCCCTAAAAAGGCGGTATCCCATGTTCGACGCCTTCATTTCAGCCTTCAGCTCGGCTTGCAGTCCGGAAGCCCTCATAGCCAACTTCGTCGGCGTGGCCCTCGGCATCGTCTTCGGCGCGCTCCCCGGCCTCACCGCCGTCATGGGCGTTGCCCTGCTCATCCCCCTGACCTTCGGATTCGCCCCGGTCATCGCCTTCTCCGCCCTGCTCGGCATGTACTGCGGAGCCATCTACGCGGGAAGCATCACCGCCATCCTCGTAGGCACGCCCGGCACGGCGGCAGCCGCAGCGACCATGCTTGAGGGGCCGCAGTTCACAGCGCGGGGGGAATCCCTCAAGGCGCTGGAAATGACCACCATCGCCTCATTTATCGGCGGCATCTTCTCCTGTATCGTCCTGGCCTCCGTGGCCCCGCAGCTGGCCCATTTCGCGCTCGACTTCAGCGCACCGGAATACTTCTCCCTCGGCATCTTCGGCCTCACCATCGTGGCGACGCTCTCTGAGGGGGCTCTGCTCAAGGGGTGCATCGCGGCGCTGCTCGGCATGCTCATTTCCATGATCGGCATGGACCCGATTTCCGGCAATCTTCGGATGACCTTCAGCTCCTCCAACCTGATCAACGGCGTGTCGCTCGTGCCCGCGCTCGTCGGCCTGTACGCGCTCTCGCAGGTGCTGATCACCCTTGAGGACGTGTTTCTGGGCCGCAAGCTCTCGACCGCAGAAATCTCCCGCAAAGGAATCTCGCTTGCCGACCTCTGGAACAACCGGGGGGCATTGCTGCGCGGGTCGTTCATCGGCACGTTCATCGGCATCGTGCCCGCCACCGGCTCCGGTACGGCCTCTTTCGCGGCCTACAGCGAAACAAAGCGCCACTCGAAGCATCCCGAACTGTTCGGCAAGGGTTCTCTCGAAGGCATCGCGGCGACGGAATCGGCCAACAACGCCGTCACCGGAGGCGCGCTCATCCCCCTGCTGACCCTCGGCGTACCCGGCGACGTGGTCACGGCGATTATGCTCGGCGCGCTCATGATTCAGGGCATGACCCCCGGTCCGCTGCTGTTCCAGGAACAAGGCACTCTCGTCTACAGCATCTTCATCGCCCTGTTTCTTGCCAACATCTTTATGTTGGCACTCGGCTACAATGCGGTTCGTCTGTTCGCCAAGATCGTGCTCATTCCCGGCGGAGTTCTTATGCCCCTTGTGGTCACCCTGTGCGTAGTGGGCGGATACGCCCTCAATAACTCCAACTTTGATCTCGCCGTCATGGTTTCCTTCGGGTTCATCGGCTACATCATGACCAAGGCGCGCTTCCCGCTCGCCCCCCTGCTCCTCGCCATGATTCTGTCCGGCATCATCGAAACGAACTTCCGCCGGGCGCTCAGCATCTCCAACCAGGATTTCTCGGTGTTCTTCACCCGCCCGGTCTGCGCGGCGTTCCTCGCCATCAGCCTCTTCATCCTGTTCAATCTGCTCTGGAAGGAGTGGAGGAAGTACCGCATGCTCCGCGCCCTGCCCAAGAACGCCTGAGCCCGCAACCCTTTTTCCGAGGATAGCCATGCAATACGCGACCCATATCTACCGGAACGGCGTCATCCTGACGATGGATTCTCGCTGCTCCATCGTCTCCAGCCTTGCCGTGCGCGGCGAAACCATCCTCGCCGTGGGTTCGGACGCGGAAACGGCCCCGTTCCAAAACGCCGAAACCCGCGTCGTCGATCTCGGCGGCGCGTTCATGATGCCGGGCTTCTACGACTGCCACAGCCATTTCATGCGCGCGGGCATGTACAACCGGTACTACCTTGACGTGAATTCCCATCCCATCGGAACGGTCAGGACGCACGACGACATCCGCCGCAAGGTCCGCGAAGCCCTTGAGTGGGTGCCCGCCGGAGAGTGGCTCCTCTGCGCAGGGTACGACGACACGGCCGTCGCCGAGGCGCGGCACTTCACGCTTGCCGAGCTGGACGCGATGGCTCCGGATCACCCGCTGTTCCTGCGCCACATCTCCGGGCATCTCGCTCTGTGCAACAGCCGGGCGTTCGAGGCCGCCGGAATCACGGACGGCACCCTGAATCCGGCGGGGGGGATATTCCGGCGCGATGCCGGCGGACGCCTCACCGGATTGGTGGAGGAACCCGCCGCCATGGAGATGGTGCTCGAAGCCTCCCCGCAGATGACCGAGGAAAAATGGCTGGGCGCATTGGAACGGGCGACCGACGACTATGTGGCCAAGGGCGTGACCACGGCCCATGACGGCGGCGTGACCACCCCCATGTGGCGGAACTACATGCTGGCCCACAAGCTCGGGATGCTCAAAAACCGTGTGCAGCTCCTGCCCAAACACGGCTTTTTCGACTTCTCGCTGGCTCCCACCACTCGGTGCGGCACACCGCTCACCAGTGACGGCCTGCTCAGCATGGGCGCGGTCAAACTGTTTCAGGACGGCAGCCTGCAAGGCTATACCGGCTATCTGAGCAATCCCTACCATTCAATGCCGGACGGCATATCTGACGGCTTGTGGCGGGGATACCCCATCCACAACTCCCGGCGACTCGCCGAAATTGTCACCCGCTATCACGAAGAAGGCTGGCAGGTCGCCATCCACGGCAACGGCGACGCGGGCATCGAAGACATCCTCAATGCCTTTGAGGAAGCGCAGAAGTCGTATCCTCGAACCAACGCGCGGCACATCATCATCCATTGCCAGACGGTCCGCGAAGATCAGCTCGACCGCATCGAACGGCTCGGCGTGGTTCCCTCGTTCTTTACCGTGCATACCTATTACTGGGGCGACCGGCACCGGGACCTCTTCCTCGGCGAAGCCCGCGCATCGCGCATCGATCCGCTGCGGAGCGCGTTGAAACGGGGCATCCGGTTCACCTCTCACAACGATACCGCCGTGACGCCCATCGATCCGCTGCTTTCCGTCTGGTCGGCGGTCAACCGTCTTACCGGCAGCGGCAAGGTGCTCGGCGAGGATCAGACCGTCTCCGTGCTCGACGCCCTAAAAAGTATCACCATCTGGGGCGCGTACCAGTTCCACGAAGAGCGGATCAAGGGCAGCCTTGAACCCGGCAAGCTCGCGGACATGGTGGTGCTCGGCGAAAATCCGCTCGAAATCGCACCCGAACGCCTCAAGGACATCCCGATTCTGGCAACGCTTGTCGGCAACCGGCTCGTGTACGGCTCACTGGAATTGTCATAAGCATCGACAAGGAAAGGGCCGGGGCGTCACCCCGGCCTTTTTGATCGCATAGCCCGTCGGGAGACGCAAAAGGTCATTTCACAGCGTTTTCGAGAAGGATCATGACGTGACCCCGTTGCATAAAGCCAAGGTCAAGGAGAGTTCCCGGAAAACGACATCCCATACGCTTACTGGTTTGTATTTTTAATCAATTCCGTCAAGATACTCCTCAGGCGTCTCGCCAGCTCTCCATCTTCCCCGGGCTTTCTGCCGCTGATTCCCAGACCGCCGATGCATTTCCCCTTCTCATCGAAAAGGGGAACGCCTCCTTCCAGCGTCGTGAACGCCGGATCGCAGAAATCGGCAATCGCGAGCCGCTCCCTCAACAGCCTTTCATGAAAATCCTTTGTGGAGATTTCCATACGCAAGGCCGTGTAGGCTTTGCCCTTTGCGATCGGGATTGCCCGTTCCGGCGTACCGTCCATGCTGAACAGGACGGAGAGCGCCCCGCTGCGATTGACGATGGCAAGACATACCGGGGCGCCGCCGCCGGCTTCCGCCTCCAATCCGTTGAGGACAGCCAGCAGCGTACGTGTCGAAAGAATATGTTCCATCAGTGCTCCCGTCAGGTTAATCAATGAGGAAGAGAGAAATTTCCGGGACAAAGGTTACGAATCCCAGCACCACCAACATGGCAATGAGGAAAGGCACCGCCGCGCGGGACACCTGCTCAATCTTCACCTTTGTTATTCCGCTGGCCACAAAGAGGTTTACGCCGACGGGAGGCGTCACGAAACCAATGGCCAGATTGACCACCATGATGACGCCGAAATGGATGGGATCAACGCCTACCTTCAAAACAAGCGGAAGCAGGATGGGAGTCAGAATGACGATGGCGGCCAAAGCCTCCATGAAGGTGCCCACCCAAAGCAGGAGCAAGTTAATGAGCAGCAATATGGCGATCTTGTTTTCCGTAAAGCTGAGAATGGCGGACGCAATGCGTTCAGGAACCTGCTCGAGCGTCATCACATTCCCGAATATCGTAGCCATTGCCATAAGCATGATGATGATGGCGGAAGTCCGGGCGGACTCCAGACAGCAGGACCACAAGGAATGCCATGTGAGTTCCCTGTAAACGAACAGGCCCACGAGAAGCCCGTAAAGCGCGGCAACGGCCGCGGCCTCGGTCGGCGTCATGATGCCGCCGTATATGCCCCCCAATACGATAACGGGGACAAGCAGAGCGCCCTTGGCAATCCAAACCGCTTTCCCCAGGGTCTTCAGGTTACGCTGGCGCGGGGCGCCCCTCCAGCCATTCTTTTTGGCGATGCAATAGGCTACGAGCATAAGCACAAGCCCGGTCAGAATCCCCGGAGTGATGCCCGCCAAAAAAAGCTTGCCCACGGAAGCCTGCCCGGCGACGCCGTAAACCACAAAAGGATTGCTGGGCGGGATCATGACGCCGATGGCGCCCGCGCTCGCCACGACCGCGGCGGCAAACATCTTGTCGTAACCGCGTTCCGTCATTGCCGGGATGGTCAAGGTGCCGATGGCCGCCACGGTGGCGGGCCCCGAACCGCTGATCGCGGCGAAGAACATGCATGTAGCGATACTGGCAAGGGCGATTCCGCCGGACAAGCCGCCCACGACTTCATCGGCAAGGGCAAGGAGCCTGTGCGACAATCCGCCTGCCCCCATAAAGATGCCCGCGGCGATGAAGAACGGGATGGCCATAATCGGGAAACTGTCGATGGACGTAAACGCGACGGAGGCGAGGTAGTCGACGGGCAACGTATTGGCCCCCAGCACGGTCATCAAGGACGCAATGCCAAGGCTGAATGCAATGGGAACCCCGATAAAGAGCAGCACGATAAAATACCCGAAAAGGAGCATTATCGCGTTGAGCTGTTCAAAAAGGAATACCGGGCTGAACAAGAGAACCGTAAAAAGGAATGCGAGCAACGTATCCGTGGCACGGATACGGGAAATTTGGGCGCAGATGTCTTCCAGCGCTCTGAACACCATCAATCCAAACCCTACCGGCAAGATCAAGTAAGGAATAAAATATGGTATTTGAAGGGCCGCCGTAGTTTGAGGAATTTCTATCTGCATCCGGACATGCTCAAATCCCTTGAACAACATGAAGCCACTCAAGATCAGGAGGCAAAGATCGACGACGACCCAGCTTGCGGCCTGCATCCGATCCGAAAGCCTGTCATAAATGATGTCGACGCGTATATTGCTGCGTTCCCTGATCGCAAGAGGAATCGCAAGATACGATATCCAAATAAAAATATAGCGTGCCGTTTCTTCCGACCAGACGGAGAGGCCGACATATTGGGAAATCGTATCCTTGAACGCGAGAGGATTGCAAAACGGGGCAATCATCCAGGCATTGGACGGATCGCCGACAGACTGGATAAGGAACGTGATCAGATACCGATACAGGGTCTGGTAGCAAATGATCAAAATCATCGCCACCAATCCCAGAACAAGAAATGGTTTCTCAAAATGCGCATCGACATACGCGAGCGTTTTCTTCAAGTTCTGCATGGCCGCTCCATTGGCTGGTCAGGCTGAAGGGATGCGGATCTGCCGATCCGCATCCCAAAGACGCCTACTTCTGGGTGTCCAGAACCATCTGTACGAGTTCCTTCGGGAACTGATCCATAAACTTGTCCCACACGGGGCGGGTAGCCACACGGAATTCTTCAATCTGTTCCGGAGTCAGATCGACAATCTTGATGCCAGCCTTGATAAAGCCTTCGCGGGCCCTGGCTTCGTTTTCCGGGTACAGCGTCGTGCGCTGGTAGGCCAACGCTTCGGAGGCGGCTTCCCGGATCAGCCCCTGAGCCTTCGGATCCAGCTTGTCCCACCACTTCTTGTTGGCCATCATGACCTGCATTCCGTAGTTATGGACGGACGTGATCGCATACTTCAGCACTTCGTGGTGCTTGGCTCCATAAAGGTGAGGGAACGTATTGCCTTCGCCGTCAACAGTCCCCTGCTGGAGAGCGGTATAGGTTTCACCCCATGCCACCGGCGTGGGGTTCATGCCGAGAGCCTTCGCAACTTCAACTTCCACGGGGGAATCCGTGGTGCGGATCTTGAGCCCCGCGAGATCCTTGACACTCGAAATGGGCTTCTTGATCGTTACAAAATTCCTGTAGCCGTACTCGGCGTACATGATGGGTTCAAGAGCGATGTCATGCGCCACCTTGGCGAAATATTTTCCGAGTTCTCCCGAATCAATAGCCGCGTACAGCTTTTCCTGATTTTGGGGGCTCGTGATGTACGGGAGGTCAAAAACCTGATACAACGGCGAAAAGTTAGCCATATTGGGGGTGGAGCTCACCGCCATCTCGAGGCTTCCCTTTTGGGCTCCTTCCATGAGTACGCGGTCGCTGCCCAGCATCGCATTGGGGAAAATCTGAACGGAAATCCTGCCGTCGCTTTTCTTTTCAACAAGTTCCTTGAACTTTTCAAAGGCCAGAGTGATATGGTTGCCCGGAGGGGTCGTGTGGGCAACGCGGAAGCTGAATTTCGGCCCGTCATAGGCGGCAAAGGCGGGAGAAGCGAGGGCAACCCCTGCAAGACAAACACATGCAAGCAGTCGACGACAAAACATCTTTTTCATAACTATCTCCTCGTTTGAAATGATGTTTGAAGCGCACTGTTCCCGTTCCCCAACATGCGTTCAACGTCGGCCGGCCTTCCACATTGGGAAAAAAGAAACAACATCACTACTTGTATTTTTAAAGACAACTGCGCTAAAAAATCAATAGACATTCGCTTTTAAGCGCAGCTTTTGGTTCAAAATCCCGGTTTCCAGTACGCATCCGATGAATACCGGAAAGAGGTATATACAAAAATAATATGTTATTCTAACGTATTAAAAAATACACAAAGCTATACTACTTTATGCGTAGAAAAACCCCATCAGAGCATCGACAAGCGGATAGCCCGTCCATTTTTCTGTTTCGCCCCTTTTCGTATTGGCGGGAGTTATGCGGGATAGGATTCTTCATTGTCTGGCATTGGCAAATTTTGAATATCTCGCTCGACGCCAAACAAACGTTCTTCCCCGGAGAGCTCGGCGACTCAATCCACTTGTTTTTCTTTGTAAGCCTCACATTTCTGGCCCTTTTCCTGCTGGGGCACAGGGTAAGCCCCTTCTTCCACAGGGTGGGGCGTGGCTGGCAGGCTTCCGTCGCCACCTTGTGCATGTTTTCACTGCTCTTTTCACTCCCCGTATCGCCCCCGAAAGAATACTGCGCTCTCAACGTTCTTGCCCTCGCCACCTCAGGGGCGGGGTCCGCCATAATGCTCCTCGCGTGGCTCCAGAGCCTCGCCGCGGTACCATATCGCAGCACCATCGCCATCATCGGCGGAAGTTTCGTTTTTTCGGCTGTCATGAACAGCTTCATTCATTTTTATCCCTCAACGGCAATGGCTCTCTGCGTCATTTCCCTGAGCATGAGCCGTTTTTTGCTCCCGCATGCCCAACAGCCGGAAGAAGCCCTTGAAGAAAAGAAAAAAGGCAGACTTCCGACCTTTTTTGGCCATCAACGCACGGAAAATTTGAGGCTCTTGATCTGCGCGGCCTGCGGCATCTGCTTCAGCGCCGGAGTATTCTATAACTTGGTGGTCTTTCTGCGCCCGATGGGTGAACCCGCGCCCCTGATGCTGACATTGCTCTTCGGCATCGGAGGGCTCCTTGCCATCGCGTTCCTGAATCTCCCGTTGGAAAAGGATATCTATCAAGCCTTTCTGCTCGTTGTTCCGTTCCTGCTTTGCGGATATGTGGCATGGCCGATTCTGCACGGCGAATCTCCGGGCCTATCGCTCGTCGGCATGCGTCTCGGTTTTGGCCTTCTTGCCGTGTATCTTTTCGTGGCCGTATCGGCCATGTCCGCACGGCTCCAAAAGAATAACAAGAAGCTCCTCTATGCCTGTTTGGGATATATGTCCCTCGCTTTCTGGGCCGGTGCCCAAGTTTGTTCATTAAATTTTCTCGGCGCATATGGCGTCCAAGAATTGGATATTTTGCTTATATCCTTATTCATTGTATTACTGTCCAGTTGCGGGGCCTGCACTTTTTGGCTTTATCAAGCCCGTTATTCCATGCAATATATAGAAAAAGCATCACAGGAAGACGATGCCCTGCTTGACTTTTTTGCATCAAAAGGCCTTACGCCCCAACAGTCCGTCATCGCAAGCCTGCTTTCCAAAAAAATATCCGAAAATGTTATCTGCGATATATTATCCATATCGCCGCTTACCCTGGAAACGCATATCAGGAATATACATAAACGCATGAACATCAACAGCAGATATGAATTGATGTACATAGGCAGATCAAACAGCAAAAATACGATACGCGCGGAGAGAGATGACTATTCCCAAAGGAATGAAGATTCGGACTCTTCTTGAGTTTATCCCGCCCAGCCTTCACAAGCGTTTTCCCAGCTTTTTCTTTTGCTCCGACATGGTCAGCAGATTACGCTTGGTTTTCACGCCTCTCTGTGCGGGTGTGCCCATCCTTCTTTTTCGATGCGTACTCCCGGAGCGCTACCGCTACCAGATAAGGACCGAACGCTACATGCCTTCTTGCTGATAGGGAATACGCAAACAAAAGAAGGAACAGCCGATTGAATTCGACCATCCCTTTCTTTTGGAACCGACCTTGTTTTCGCGAGTTTCATCACTCTATGGACTATTGGCACTAAGGCATCGCTGTTTCAAACAGTTCCGGCCTCTATGAAAAATCTTCCGGCAATTGCTCAATTGTCTGCAAAGTCCATGTGTTCTCTTTTAGTCAGTAATGTTCTTCGTAGCCTTTTTGATCTTGGCAAGATAAATATAGGAGGTCAGAACGGTCAACACCACGAAGAACAGGGCGAATGGCCGCGTAAAAAATACCGTCCAATCATTACCGGAAATCAGCAAGGTCTGGCGAATCTTCTCTTCAAGAAGCTGTCCAAGGAAGAAAGCCACAATAAGCGTTGGCAGGTTTAAGGACATCTTGTTCAGCATATAGCCAACAATGCCGAACCCGAACATGACCCATACGTCAAACATGCTGCCGTTGAAAACATAGGCTCCCAGAATGCTGAAAACAAGGATACAGGCATACAGGGTGGATTGCGGTATGTTCGTCAGGCGGCGCACATAGCGAATAAAGACGCTGCCTATCAGCAGGGTAAAGAAATTGGAAATCAGCAGCACCGCAAAAAGCGCATAAAGCAGCGACGCGTGATCCTCCATAAAGCGGGGCCCCGGCACAAGCCCCTTGATCATGAACCCTCCCATGATCAGGGCCGCCGCAAGATTGCCGGGAATCCCCAAGGTTACCAGCGGCACGAGATTCGGTCCGTTGACGGCGTTATTGCCCGCCTCGGAAGCGGCGATGCCCTCCAGAGCCCCCTTGCCGAACAGCTCGGGCGTCTTGGACTTCTTACGTGCCCACAAGTAGCTCAAATACGCGCCAACGGTCGTACCGATGCCCGGCACGATGCCTATGATGCTGCCGATGAGCGTGGAACGTCCGATGGTGGGCAGACAGGTCTTGAATTCTTCAGCCGTAACCCTGTTGTCATCAGGATTGGAACTGACGACAATCCTTTCTTCCCGCTCTCCGCTCTTCCTCCGGGCCAGACGCTGTCGGAAAGAGTGTTCCGCCTGCAACAGAACTTCCGAAAAGGCCAGCAGTCCGATAACCATCGGCATAAGGCTGAACCCGTCGGCCAACTCGACAACGCCGAAGGTCAAACGCATGGTGCCGAATTCCGGATCAGTGCCTACCGTGGCGAGAAAAAGCCCCAGAGCCGTTGAAAGCAGGCCGCGCAAAGGATCGGCAGTGGCCGCTACGGAAATGACGACCAGAGAAAAGAGGACGACCATGCTGTACTCGGGCGGCCCGATGCGCAAGGCGATGGCCGCGACGGGGGCCGCCAAAAAAATCAGCACCAAATCGGACAGGGCGTCAGCCAGTACGGAAGCATATAGGGCCGTCTGCATGGCCTTGCCGCTTTTCCCCTGTCTTGCAAGCGGATACCCGTCAAAGGCGGTGCACATGGCCTGCGGCGTGCCGGGAATATTGAACAGAATGGCAGGCAGGGAACCACCGAAGTTTCCTCCCTTGGAAAGCCCCATGAGCATGGCGATGCCGGGAATCGGACCGAGATAATAGGTAAAAGGCAGGAGCAGAACAATGGCCATGGTATCCGTCAGGCCGGGGATGGCTCCCATGACGGCGCCGCAGAGCACTCCGATAAAGGCCCAAAAAAAATTTTCCCAAACGAAAACGAGGTCCAGAGCCCCCATAAGGTCTTCAAGCATAGCGTTCTCCGATACGGTTGCGTGCTAAAAAAGAATACCGCTAGGCAGGGGATACTTAAGGAAAAAAACGACGATTCCGTAAATGGCCGCAAGCAAGAGTAACGGCGTCAGCACAATGCGCATCAGGCCACGCTCAAGGAAAAAGACCATATAGAACATGCAGAATATACAGTTTGTCACGAAGAATCCGACGGACTCCGTGCCGATGATGCAGACGGCATAGCTTGCCGCAAGAAGGAGGATACGCAGAAAGGCGGATTCGGAGGGGTGGGAAAAGAACGTTGCCACCGCTTCCGGAGAAAGGCGCTTTCCCGTGGTCCGCAGGGTCATCAGCAGGGCCGGAACGGCAAGGAAAAGAACGGTCAGACGCGGGTACATGGCCTGCTCTTCGCCTGAAATCTGTTGCGGGATGATCACAAACCACAGCAGCGCACAGAGACCAAGAAACAGACATCCTATGAAGCGATCTATCAGCATAGGGCCCCCCTGGCATTCCCGGAGGTTTGCCTCCGGGAATGATTGGTACTATTGACTACTTGCTGTCCTGTTCATTGTACTTCAGCATCTTTTGGACGGATTCGACGGAGCGGCGCGAAAAGGCCTCGTAGTCCTTTCCGGAAAGAAACTGCGGGATGAACCCCGCCGTCTCCATCTTTTCCCGGAGTTCAGGATTCTTCAGGACATGGGCGACGGCCTGTTCCCATCTGTCGCAGATCGCCTTGGGAGTTCCCTTGGGGAAGGCGAAACCGTACATGAGGGAAGTCGCAAAGGGGTATCCCATATCGCGCAGCTTGGGCACGCCGGCGATATGCGGAATTTCCGAAGCCCCCAGGTTGGCCAGAACAACCAGATCCCCCTTGCGGGCCGCCTGATACCCGGCGGTCCCCACGCCAAGCTCGCAGGCGTCGATATGCCCGCCCATCAAATCGGCGGTGGCCGGCCCGCCGCTCTTGTACATCACCAGCCTGAACCGAACGCCGTCATGGATGGCCGCAGAACGCAAAACCTCAAGAGCCTCCTGACTGGCCCCGGATCCCACGGATACGGTGCCGGGATGGGCCTTGGCGTAGTCCATGAACTCTTTCCACGTCTTATAGGGCTTGCCGGGACGCGTAAGAAGCAGGCGATCCTGCGGCATATACGCGCCTACAAAAAGGATGTCGTCCAGATTATAGGCGGGAGCCTTGAGGAAATAGGTGGCAACCAACGCATTGCCGATGGCTCCGCCGATGACGGTGTACCCATCGTTTTTGGCCTTCAGGCCAAAATTCAAGCCGGGGATACCGCTTCCTCCCCCCTTGTTGACGATGACGAGAGGCTGCCCCAGCTCCTTGGACAGATAGTCGGCAACCATCCGCACCGAGATGTCCGCCGCACCGCCCGGAGCGAACGGGACAACGCAGGTCACGGCCTTGTCGGGATACCGCGCCGACGCGGAACCCGTACCCGCCAACAACAATGCCGCCAAGAACAACCCCAATAAACGCTTCATGATGGCCCCCTTTGTATCTCGGCCGAACGAATCGGCTTTTGGCGTTAGCGAAGAAGGTAGGGAATGTTGACGAACAGAGCCTTTTGAGGACACTCCACTTCACAGGGCAGGCAGAACCAGCAGGTTCTGTAATGCCCGGCGGGGCCGCCGCAGGACAGGCAACGCGACGCTTCGTCCCGAGCCTCCCGTTCGGTCAGATACGGCGTCGTTTCAGCAAAATCTCCGGAGCCCGAGCAGCCATGCCCGGAACCAGTCTGACGGGGGAGAACCGCGGCATTGCCCGCATCAACGGTGAAGTCGTCCACATACGGCCCGGGATATCGGCGGCCGTAGGACATGTCCTGACCGGCCAAAAGGCGGATGATCGAGGTGGCTGCGCGGCGTCCCGACGCCATGGCGTATACGGCGGAGGAAGGCCCGTGCGCCATATCTCCGGCGGCGAAGATGGGCTTGTCGCCGATCTGCAAGGTCACGGGATCAGGGGCGACGTCCCCCACAAGCCGCGCAAGCTGGCTGTCCCGCTCCTGTCCTACGGCCATGATGACGCCATCGACCGCCATGCTGCGGATCTCGTCGGCGTTGAAGTCCGGATAGTCCAGACACTGCGGCGGCAGCAACGCCAGATCATGGCGGCAAGACAACAGCAGCCTGCCGTCCTTGTCCTCCACGCTCACGGGAGACCATGTGAAGGCAAACCGGATGCCCTGCTCTCGGGCCTTGGCGATGTCCTCGGCATCGGCCCGGAACGCGTCCACCGTGCGCCGATAAACGATGGTAACCCGTTCCGCGCCTTGACGTATGGCCGCCTGCGCACTGTCGAGAGCCACGTAGCCGCCCCCGACCACCGCGACATGGCCGGACAGCCTCTGGCCGCCACCGGCGCGGACTTCCGTGAGAAAACGGAACGCCGACAGCACGCCCGGCAAATCTTCCCCTTCAATGCGGGCCTTGCGTCCGCCTCCCGCTCCCAGGGCGAGCACCACGGCGTCATGCCGCCGCGCCAAGTCTTCCAGAGATCGCCGATCTTCAACGCGCCGACCGTAGCGGAAGACGACGCCGGCCTGCTCCATGACGCCGACGGTTTCATCCAGCGCGGCCTCGGGAAGTTTCCAGACCGGCAAGATGTTTCGCAGCAGTCCTCCGGCCCTGTCTCCCGCCTCATAGACGATTACGGCATGACCTTCCTTCCGCAGATCGTATGCCGCCAACAACCCCGCCGGGCCGGAGCCGACCACCGCCACCGTTTTTCCGGACGCCTCGGCGCATTCCAGCGGAGGCATCTTTTCCTCGGCAAAGAGATACCGTTTGATGCCGTTGATATTGACGGCCTGCCCGTCCACTTCGCGGCGGTTGCAGGCGCGCTCGCAGGGATGGTCGCAAATGCGGCACATCAGTTGCGCGAAAGGCAAACGTTCCGCAACGAGGGCGCGGGCTTCATCGTCTTTTCCGCGAGCCACCAGCTGCACGTACCCCTGAATGTTCAGGCCCAAGGGACAGGCCGCCGAACAGGGAGCGCGATTGACGCGGATATTGTCGAGTATGCATGTCTCCGCGCACTTCCCGCAAAAAATGCATTTCGTCTTGTCCACGACAAGATTATCGGTCAACGCCTCAAGAAGATTGTCGGCACTCATGCGGATTCCTCCATTTTGATGATGGGTGCGTAAGAAACACGAATATCTTCCAGAGAATCTCCCTGGGTCAGCACTATATGCTTCAACCAATGGGCATCATCCTTGGCAGGGTAATCCGAGCGCATGTGCCACAACCCCCACCGACTTTCCTTGCGCTCCCTGGAGGCCACGGCGCTCATGGCCGCGCACTGAATGATGTTTTCCACCTCGTAGGCCTTGAACAGATCATGCTGATTCCTGATGCGGACCTCCGTGCGCAGTTCCTTGCGGAATCTGTCCATCCACCACAAGGCCCTGTCGAGCTTGTATTCGTTCTTGGGAGGCCGCACATAGTCGTTGATCAGGCGCCGGACCTTGTATTCAAACTCTTCAATGGGAACCTGCCCGCCGGTCTGGGCAAGCTTGGCATCGCGATCCCGGATGACCTCCAGAATCTGTTCGTCGTCGATGATGGGTTCGGCTGCGGTGCGGGCGTATTCCGTGGCGTTTTCCGCCGCGATCTGCCCATAGGCGAACGCCCCGCTCAGGTGTCCCCGGGCCACCAGAGACACGTCTCCCGCCGCATACAGCCCCGGCACGGAGCTCTCGCCGCGCTCGTTGATCCGGATGCCCGTCAGGCCGTGCCCGCCGCACAAGTAGCAGTCCGTCGGCCACAGCTCGATTTCACCGGTACGGAAGTCCACGCCGCGTCCCTTAAAAAACCGTTCCTGTACTGGACGTTCCGTGGAGAAAAGCAGTTCCTCCACTTCGCGGATCTTCTCCTCGCTCAAATGGCGCATGTCTATTCGCATGGGACCACGCAGCGCCATATGCTCCGAGTGCATGAGATGGATGCCGGGATGATCTTCCTGAAATTCCTGCGCAAAGGCATTGAGCAGGTGCGCCCCGCGGGTCAGCGTGATGTACAGCAGAGGGGCGTTGATATCCTTGATGATGTAGTAGACGAGAGTGTATTCGAACCCTGAAAGCTCGGCCCCGGCGCGGTAGGCCATGACATATCCGTCGCCCGTATTTCCGGGAAAATCGTATACGCCGTAGAGGTAGCCGTTTTCCGGCAGGCCGAACCGCGCCGTGCCGCCGGAACACAGGATCACGCTCTTGGCCTTGCAGACCACGATTTCCCCCGTGCGCACATTGACCCCCACAGCACCGCAAACCCGGCCACCGTCCTTGAGCAGCCGCAGGGTCATTATTCTGTTGTAGACTTCCGCGCCGCATTCGTGGGCCTTGGCCGCCAAAATGGTCTTGAGCTCGGGTTCCTTCATGGTGATGCAGAATTTGCCCTTGCCGTGAATCTGCAGCTTGTCGTATTCGCCCTTCTCATCGACGGGAAAACACACGCCCCAGTCGATGAGCTCCCGCATCACCGCCCAGGTCCGCTTGGCCATGACATAGTTGACGGGCTCATCCATGATGCCCTGACAGGCCTCGCCGTTGGTTTCGACATACAGTTCGGGCGTCTCTTCCGTACCGGGAATGGAGACAATGTTCATGGCGTCCATGCCGCGCGCGATGCAGCCGGAGTATTTCATGTCGCCCTTCTCGAACACGACCACCTTCTGCCGGGGATCCACCTGTCTGGCCCGGATGGCAGCCATGACGCCCGCGCTGCCGCCCCCGACAACCAACACATCCGCGCTAACGGTCATATGAGGCTTCATTCTTCGTCTCCTCTGTTAAGGTATACTGCTATGGTTATATAGAGCAGTTGTTAGGGCAAAAAAAGGGGAACATCCCCTTTTCCGAACCTATTCCCGGAACGTATGAAGCCGGATCAAGCCAAAGGGACTCGTCCGAATCAAGCTCTTGCGGAATTCCACGATGGCATCGTCATAGCTTGTCGAAACCATAAAGGAACTGATGACCGGCGAAGCCGGGGGCAAATCCATGATCTGCGACTCCCGCTCCGCAAGCGTTTCGATATCCAGAAGTTCACGGCTGTTCAACACGGGGAGGCGGCAATATTTTTCGATCAAAAGATAGAGGGAAAAGTCTTCCAGCTCCCCGCTCATCGCTTTTTTCAGGGGTTCCCCGAAGGGAAGCGGGATATAGGAAATGCTCAGGGCCACCGGGCAATGCGTTTCTCCCCGCTCTCCCCTGAACAGGCGTTCGATGCGCAAAAACGAGGAGATATCCTCGGAAACGGCGAACCGCTCATCCATCCCGGCCTCGCGCGGAACCTCCTCCATGGAAAGAAGCTCGACGCGCAACGAGACATCCTGTTCGGCGAGATTCCGGCGCAGCCGATAGTATTTGACGGCATTCTTGTCGATGATGCTCTTGGTGACGTAGGTGCCTTTTCCCTGAATACGGACAAGGTACCCCTGATGAACCATATTTTCCAAAGCCTTGCGCACGGTCCCCACGCTGAAGCCGGTGGTCTGGGCAAACTGCCGCTCGGAAGGCAGCTGTTTTCCGGCCTGCCATTCCCCATTGACGAGCTTGTCCATAATCGTCTGCTGGAGGCGGTAGTAAGCGGGCAACGCCTCGACATGCTTTTCAGAAAACTGGATATGTCTTGCTGTGTACATTCATTCATCCCTGTTTAGTGCTCTATAGCTCTAGTGCTCTAATGCTGTCAAACCCTTTCTCAAACCGTCAATACGCCGCGAACCTCCTCGCTATCCCCTCTTAATCCGGTATGTTACGCTTGTTTTCCAGTGTGCCAAAGGGCTTTCAAAAAAGCGTACCTTCCCTGCGCAACCAGATTTTTCCTTATTTATGAAAATATGTTACGCAATAGGCGGTTCCGAGAAAAATGAAGTCCCGCCCTCGCATTGAAGTCCGGTAAAGCCCGTTAAGGTCATAATCCCTTACCGCAGGGTGATCCCGTGCCGCTTGAGCTTGGTATACAGCGTCGAGCGCTTGATGTTGAGGCGTTCGGTCATTCCGTTTTCGCCGTACACCCGGCCCGAGGTCAGCCGGAAAACATGCTCCAGATAACGTCCTTCCAGTTCGTCGAGCGAGGGCACGTCCTCGACGGTGAACCGCTGCGGAAGCGAAGGTTCTTCGGGCGTCCGGTGGAACGGGGCCGCGCGGGGCACGCTCAGGGCGGGAAGCCGGTTCAAAATCACGGCGCGCTCGATCACGTTCTTGAGTTCCCGGATGTTGCCGGGCCAGTCGTAGGCGTACAACATGGCGACGTCCTCGGGAAGCAACGGGAACGGATCCTGCTTGTACCGGCGGCAGAAGTGCTCCATGAAGTTCCGGACCAGCGGGATGATGTCCTGCCTGCGTTCGCGCAGCGGGGGCAGAGTGAGCGGCACCACGGAAATCCGGTAGAGCAGGTCTTCGCGGAAACGCCCTTTCCGCACTTCCCGCCACAGGTTCTTGTTGGTGGCGGTGATAAGCCGGAAGGAGGAATAGAGTTCGCGCGTGCCTCCCACGCGGATGAAACGCTGTTCCTGAAGAACCCGGAGAAGTTTCGTCTGGATGGCGGGCGGGATGTCGCCGACTTCGTCGATGAAGAGGGTTCCCTCGTCGGCCATTTCGAACAGGCCGAGCTTCTGTCTGACGGCCCCGGTGAACGCGCCGCGCTCGTGGCCGAAACACTCGCTCTCGAACAGGTGTTCCGGCGTGCTCGCCGGGTGGATCGCGATGAACGGCCCACTCCGGCGGCTCATGAGGTGAATCTGCCGGGCCATGACCTCCTTTCCCACACCCGTTTCCCCGAGGATGAGCACCGGGGCGTCCGTCACGCTGATGTGGCGGACCTGCTCCAGCAGCTCGTGAAGCCCGGTCCCGAAAAGGGGCGTGGTGTTTCTGTCCTCCTGACAGACCACGGACTGGAAGCGTTCCTTCTGATGCCGGGATTCCTCGTCGCGCACCTTTTTCAGGCGCAGGGCCGAGCGCACTTCCGAGGCGAACAGGTAGGACAGGATGCGAAGTTCCGACTGCCGGAGATGGGCGAACGGACCGTCGGTAAAGGTGCTGTCCAGATAGAGGAGCCAGAGGTCGGACTCGCCCACCTCAAGGGGCAGGCACAAACCCCGCTCTCCCCGTCCCGGCGCGGATCGGCCCGCCGAGAAGCCGTCGAGCCATTCCAGACACGGGCGCATCTGCTCGCTTTTCAGCTCCATGTCGGAGAGATTGACCGCCGCGATGCAGACGAGCCGGTTGTCCTCGTCACGGCGGAACAAGGCTCCGCGTTCGGATTGCAGTTCCCGCTGGGCGATGGTCACCAGACGGTGCAGCGCGCCGGTGGGGCTGGTTTCGCTGGAAAGCGCGTTGAAGGCCCGGTGACAGCGTTCCACGCGGGAGCCTTCGACGGAATCGGCGTCGCGGGCGTCCGGAAACCGTTTTTCCGCGCTGCGGAGGGCAAGGCGGATGACCAGCCGGTCGTAGGGGACGTCCCGATCGATGCGAAAACCGACGGCGGCGTCCGCCCGTTGCCGCAGAGCCGCCGCCGAAACCACGTCCCCGAGGCGTTCGAGGACGCCGGCCAGCACGCAGGCGGAAAGGGCCTCCTCGCGGCGGTCGCCCGTGTGGACGGCGCAGCTCAGGCTTTCACGCAGAAGCGCCTGCTCGCGTTCGGGGTTCCCTCCGCGATCCCGGAGCCGGAGCGCCTCGATGCGGAGGGCGGCTCCCCGGAGCTGGCGGTTGGTCCCGGCTCCCAGCCGTTCGAGGAGCGGTTCCAGCGGATAGCTGGGGATGGGCGGCAGCCCCTCACGCTCCAGCGCATAGAGCATGTCCAGATTGAGCGGGTCTTCAAAGGGCGCGGGCGCGGCCTCCGGCGGAAGGCCCGCCTGTCCCGTGAGCAGGGCATGGGCCGCGCGAAGACGTCCGCTCAGGTAGTGGTACAGGGCGATGCCCCGGACGGTGCTGGCGGCGATCTTGTCGTGCTGTCCGGGCCGGGCCGCCATGAACAGGCAGTCAAGGTTGAGCAGGGCGGCGTCCATGTCTCCGATGCGGAGCATGGCGAACCCCAGATGCAGCATCCAGAACATGGAGAGCGTACGATCCCCGGCGAGGGCCGCCGTGCGGCGGGAGGATTCGTTGATGCCGAGCGAGAGATGGTAGTGTTGCAGATAGAAGGCCGACTGACTGGCGCATGAGGCCAGCAACACGGCGAACCGGCGGTATTTCCAGCCGTAGGCGTCCTGCTTCTGTTCGTAGCAGGCGAGCACCTGCCGGTATTCGCCGCGCACATAGTGCAGGATGCCCCGGAACAGCGGGAGGCAGTCCTGTCTCTCCTTGTCCGCTCTGTCAGGAAGTTCCCCGAGCCACTCGACGTAGCGGAACAGATCATGGGGGAGCGGTTCCTGGGAAAACACCGTCAGATAACAGCCGAAAATCGCGACCAGAGGCCGGAAGCGTTCGTTCCCGGCCTGCCGGGTCAGGGCATAGGCGATGGGCGAGAGCCGGATCGCCATCGATATCTGATCGTTCAGGAACAGGCACATGCTCTGCACGACGAGAACCAGCTCGGCGTACTGCGAGCTTTTTCGGGAGGCTTCGTCCGCATGGGCCTCACCCCAGTCCCGCAGGTAGCGGATGACGAATTCGAGACAGAGCAGGCTCTCGGGCGATTGCCGGTTCAGCTCCCCGTCCAGATACCGCACCACATATTCGCACTCCTCCAGCGATGCTCCGGGAAGGAGCGACCCCAGATAATGCGGCATCCGGCAGTCCGGGATTTTGGTCCGCACCGTGTCCGCCATGCGTTCGAGCAGGGACGACGGAACCTCCCCGCCGCGCCATCCCGTTCTCGCGGGGACGGCGAGGCCGAGGCCCTGCAACACCCGCAGCAACAGCCGGACGTTTTCCTCGGGCTGGCCGGAAACGAGCGCCAGCCGGGACGCTTCGAGCGGGGTTGCCGAAAGGTGGAGGGAGAGCGCCAGAGTGGCGAAGAAGGGGTCCGAAGGGGATGCCGTATCGTAGGGCATGGTGAACCTTATTCCCGTTTTTTGGAAAAAATCCCGTTTTCAGGAATCATCCGTTCCCGTATTTGGGAAAACGATAGGCCACCGGAAACCTGTCTGTCAATATCATGCCGGTTTCGCGGATGATTTTGCAAAAATGATGTTGGCATCATGCTTGCTTTGTTCAGAACGACTTCCGAATCCGGCCCGGCGCGCCGCCGGGACCGTCTGCCTCCCCCTGTCATCGGCGCTTTCGCTCCTCGGCGGGCGAAGGATTTCGACAACCGGACACGTCCCGCAAGGGGAACCGTTTCCGCAACGCTCCGGGTGCAGTATGGAAAAGTCGTTTCTCCCCTATCTGATGGCCTTCATGTGGATGTCGTTTCTCCTGCTCATGGGAGTCTGGCTACGCGCCAGGGTGCGTTTCCTGCAACGCTATCTCGTCCCCGCCGGAATCATCGCCGGTACGATCGGCTTCGCGCTGATCAACATGGGCTGGGTCGGCTACCCGTCGCCGGAAGGCTGGATCCCGCTCAAGGTCGGCGATTTCGGGCTGGTTTCCTTCCACCTGTTCAGCTTCGGGTTCGGGATCATCGGGCTCGGCTGCTTCAGCAGGCACACCAAGGGCCGGAGCCTGACCCTCATCAAGGGCGCGCTGTGGATCGACCTGCTGTTCTGGATGTTCTACGGGTTGCAGGCCACCGTGGGCTTCGGCATCACGGACCTGTACGCCAGGCTCACCGGCTCCGATCTCACCTCCGCCACAGGATTCCTCGCCGGGTTCGGGTTTGCCTTCGGCCCCGGTCAGGCGCTGGCCGTGGGCATGTCGTGGCAGAACGACTACGGGCTGCCCGACTGCGTGTCGATGGGGCTGGCCTACGCGGCGGCGGGATTCATGGTCGCCAATTTCGTGGGCGTGCCGCTCGCCAACTGGGGACTGCGTCGGGGCTACGCCACCTACGGCAGCAAGGAACTCTCCCCCGACTTCCTGAAGGGCCTCCGTACGCCGGACAAGCAGGTTTCCGCCTGCCACCTGACGACCCACAACGGCAACGTGGACACCTTCGCGCTGCATTTCGCCGTCGCCGCCACGGTGTACGGGCTCGGCTGGATCGTGTGCTACGTGCTCAAGTACCTCATCCTGCCCCCGAACTATCAGACGGCGTCCTTCGGGTTCATCTACCTGTACGCGCTGTTCGCGGGCATGATCGTGCGGCTGATCGTCAACCATACCGCCGCGCACGGGTTCTACAGCGACGACGTGCAGAACCGTATCCTCGGCACCACCATCGACTACATGATCATCTCCGCGCTCATGGCGGTCAGCGCCGCCACTGTCATGAAGTATTTCATCCCGTTCCTCCTCGTCATCGCGGCCTGTACGCTGATCACCCTGTCCGGCGTGCTGTACCTGGGCCGCCGGGTGGGCTCCTTCGGGCTGGAGCGGTTGCTTGTGGTGTTCGGGCTGATCACCGGGACGGCGGCCAGCGGGCTGGCCCTGCTGCGCATCGTGGACAGCGACTTTCAGACCCCGGCGGCGGCCGAGGTGGGCCTGAACAACGTGTACGCGCTCATCCCGATGTTCCCGTTCCTGCTGGTGTCGGTGACCATGCCGGACGGTTTCGGCATCTCCGGCATGCTGATCATGCACGTAATCATGATCCTCGTATGCGCCGCCATTCTGCTCGCGGGCCACAAGATGAAGATTTGGGGACCGCGCCAGTTCTGACGCGGCGTCCTCCGCCCCGTTACCCCACTCCGGCCGGGCGGCCCTTCCCCCCGTCGCCGCCCGGCCTCTTACGGAAAAACGCCATGTACGGAACCATGAAGGACAAACAAGCGCTCGTCATGGGCGCGGGCAAGGCAAGAGGCATCGGTTTTCACATCGCGAAGGCGCTGGTCCGGCACGGCGCGTCCGTCTGCCTCGCGGACAGGGATGCGCAGGTGTTCGACCGGGCGCGGGAACTGGAGGCCGCCGGGGTCTTCACGGCGGACGTGCGCCGCGACGGGGAGGTGGCGCGCCTGCGGGACGGCGTCGCCGGGGTGTTTCCCCGGCTGGACGTGCTGGTTCTGTGCGCGGGCGTGTTCCCCGAACCCGCCAAGCTGACGGAGGCCTCCGTCGAAAGGTGGTTGCGCACGCAGGACATCAACGTGAACGGCTCCTTCCGGGTACTGCGGGCCCTGCTGCCGCTCATGCGGGAACGCGGCGGGTCCGTGATCGCCGTGGCCTCGGGCGCGGGCAAGCGCCCGCTCCCCGGATTCAGCGACTATTCCGTGAGCAAGGCCGGGCTGATCATGCTCCTGAAGTCCGTGGCGGTGGAGTACGCCGCCGACGGCATCCGGGCCAACACCATCTGTCCCGGTCCGGTGGAGAGCGACATGGTGGACGCCCGGGTGGAGGGCGAATCCGCGCGGCTGGGCGTTCCCCCGGAAGACCTGCGCGCCGCCATCCGGAAGCGTATCCCCCTCGGGCGCATGGCCGGCGTGGACGACATCGTGTCGGCGGCGCTGTTCCTCGCCTCGGACGCTTCGTCCTACATGACGGGACAGGCGCTCAATCTGTCCGGCGGCATGATCACGGAACTCTAGCCACTACAAGGAGAACGGGCATGCTCGACGCACCCTTGATGCTGAAGAACAAGACGGCTCCGCGTCTTCGGGAGATTCCGGGCTTCGTCTTTCCCGACGGGGTCAGGGTCATCATCAACTTCACGGTCGATTTCGACGCGATGGTTTTCCGCAAGTTCCTGCGCGAACCCAAATTGTGGTGCGCGCAGGGCGAATTCGGAGGCCGCACCGGCCTGTGGCGGCTGCTCGACGTGTTCCGGGAATTCGAGGTGCCCGCGACGCTGTTCCTGCCGGGCCAGACCGGACTGCTGTATCCCGAAGCGATCCGCCGGGCCGTCCGGGAAGGGCACGAGATCGCCAACCACATGTGGGATCACCACATCCCGGACACCCGCGAGGAGGAAGCCGAGCACCTCGCCAGAACGGACGGGCTCATCCGCGAATTCACGGGGCGGTATCCGGCGGGCACGCGCAGCGAGCACGATCTCGCCGCCCTCCGGGATCACGCCTACGCCTACGTTTCCTACACCCCGCAGGGCGCGTTCCCGTGCTACGTGTACCACGAGAGCATCGGGCGCTGGATGCTCAACCTGCCGATCAGCTTCTTTCACGACGATGCGATGTACTTTTATTTCGGGTGGTACGGGAGCCGGAACGAACAGCAGCGCGTCCAGTCCCCGGAGGCGTTCCTCGACGCGCTCCTCGCCTCCTACGCGGTAGCCCGTGAGACGAGCGGGTACATGAACATCGTGATCCACCCGCACCTGTGCGGCCGGGTTTCCCGCCTCGAGATGCTGCGGCGTTTCTTCCGCGCGACGCGGCGGGACGGCGACGTGCTGTTCTGCACCTCCGCGTGGCTGGCGGACTACATTCTGGAACGTTTCCCCGCCGAACCGGTTTCGGCCTGATCCCGGAGGATACCATGCCCTGGAAGCACGACTATACGCTTACGGATGAAGTTTCGCCTTCCGACATCGTCTGGCCTTCCGGCAAGGCCGCCGTGTCCATCGTGGTGGACTACGGCGTGCCCGCCGGGGCGGACGGCATCGACGAGGCGGCAATCGCCTTCGCCCAGACCGTGTGGGGCCGTTCGGTTTCCGGCGACTGGCTCATCGACTGCCTGAACGCCCGCGGGGTGAAGGCCACGTTCGCCGTTCCGCTGGCGATGGCCCGCGCCTTCCCGGACAGCGTGCGCCGGGCGCGCGAGGCCGGACATGAAATCGCCGCCGGGTCCTTTGCCAAGGAGGACGTGGCGCGCCTCTCCCCCGACGAGGAACGGGAACGCATCGAGCGGACGTTCTCCGGGCTTGCCGAGCTGACGGGCGCACGGCCCGCCGGGTGGTTTTCGCTGCCGCGCACCAGGGACGAGCATCCGGGCGGCTCCGTTTCCGACGCCACCGCCGAACTTCTGCGGACATACGGATGCGAATACATGGGCAATTCGATGGCGGACGACATCCCGCACTACTGGATCACGGATTTCGAGCGGCGGCGGACACTGCTCGCCCTGCCCTACTACTACGCGATGGACGCGCAGTTCTTCGTCTTCTTCCCCGGCATCGGCAAAGGGAGCGGTCTGGTGCAGGCGCGCACGCTCCGGGAAAACTGGTCCGCCGAACTGGAAGGCGTGCGCCGGTACGGACGGCAGGCGACGTTCGTGCTCCAGCCCTATCTCATGGAGTTCGGAGCGGCCCGGCAGGTTCTGGACGGGCTTCTGGAGGCGATAGCGGGGGACGCCGATCTGTGGCTCGCCACGTCGGCGGAATGCGCCGCCTACTGGAAGCGGGCCTACCCGCCGGAGCGGACGTTGCGCTTTGAAAAGGCGGCATGGCCCGACGAGGGCCCGGAACCATCCAACCCGTGAGGAGGACGCTGTGGAACTGCGACATCTGTTTGGTCTGCAAGGGAAAACCGCCATCGTAACCGGAGCTTCGGGCGCGCTCGGCGGGGCCGCCGTGCGGGCGATGGTCATGGCCGGGGCCAATGTGGCGGCGTGCTGCAACACCAGCCGGGGACGGCTGGACGCGCTGCTGGCCGAGCTGGGCGACGTCCCCGTGACGGTGAAGCCCTACCGGGTGGACTCGTTCGACCGGGAGGCCATCCTTCGGCATGCCGAGGACGTGGTACGCGATTTCGGCGGGATCGACGTGGTGATCAACACCGCCGGGGGCAATGTGAAGGGAGGCTACTACACGGACGAACAGACCATCTTCGATCTCGACGCCAAGCCCCTGTTCGATACGGTGACGCTCAACCTGTTCGGAGGCTGCTTCTGGCCCTGTCTCGCCTATGGAGCAAAGATGGTTGACAATCCCGACGGCGGGTCGATCGTCAATTTCAGCTCGATCAGCGCGTTTACCGCCGTCCGGGGGCACATCGCCTACGCCGCCGCCAAGGCCGGAGTGAGCAGCCTCACCCGGTCCCTCGCCGCGCACTTCGCCCGCGACTTCAACCCGAAACTGCGCGTGAACGCCGTGGCTCCCGGCTTCTTCCCGAACAACAACCCGGCGCAGATGCTGTTCAATCCCGACGGCAGCCATCGTCCCAAGGCCCAGCGCGGCGTGGACGCCACGCCCATGCACCGGATGGGCGAGCCCAACGAACTCATGGGGACGCTGATCTGGCTGGCCTCGGACGCCTCGTCCTACGTCACGGGCCTCACCGTGACCGTGGACGGCGGTTACCTGCTCGATTCCCCGGCCTGATTGACGCCAGAAAAACTTTTTCTCGAACTTGTCCGGACGACCACAGATGTCGCCCCGCCTTGATGCCGTTTTCAAAGCCTCCGCAGCAACAGCCTGCGGAGGCTTTTCCTTTTATTTCATATTATTGCCGAAGGGAGTGAAAAGGCTCCCAGTGGACTGGGGCCACGTGCCGAAGCCCCAGCGCCGAAAATCGGCAGAAGCTCCATGCCTTGCAAGACGCTCCAACGATTCTCCCCACCCGCGACTCCTCTTACGCAAGACGCCCTTCCCTATCCATACAAGGCTCTCCTCCCCTTTGGGCTGCGCAGCCAGTGCGAATCATAGTCACCCTGCGCCTCAATCCGCCCTCCTCCCCGTCCGCTGAGGCCCATACCTTTAATGCTGACCGTCTGTTTCTTCATCACCCGAGTTTATAAGGGAAATTCGCTGTTCGAAGATTTCCGTTCCACAGAAACTTTCCGCCTCCCATAAGCTCGCGACCATTGCTTCCGACTGCGTTTCTTGAGGCCAAATATGTCTGATATTTCTATTTGTTTGTAATTACAGATAAAAATATCCACTCTTTTTTTCAAAAAGACTTGACACGTTTTTCTTTGTTTCATAATGTGAAATTACGGTTTGTTTATTAAAACATATTTCGTCAATGGAGGGACTCCGATGAAGGACCTGACGAAAGACGCGAAGATGCCCGCCCGGGTGTTCGAGCTCAAGAAGGCGTTTTTTGAAATCCGCCCGGCAATCTGTCTGGAAGCGGCCAAGGCCAAGACGGACGTCTTTCGGGAAACCGAGGGCGAACCCTACATCATCCGCCGTGCCAAGGCCTTCAAGCGGCATTGCGAAACCAAGACCGTCAGAGTGCTTCCCCATGAGCTGATCGTGGGCAACGCCGGTTCTCTGCCGCGCACGGCGTGCATTCCTCCGGAACTGACCCCGGATCTGATCGACGAGCTGGATACCGTTCAGACGCGCTCGCAGGACCCGTTCGACATCACCGAGGAACAGAAGAAGCTCTACCGGGAGTACATCTATCCCTATTGGAAGGATCGGACGCTGGCCTCCTATTTCTTCAAGCAGCTTCCGCCGTTCACCCGGGAAATCGTCGAAACCGGCGGCATCCTCGACCCCGGCATCAAGTACATGTGCCCTCCCGGCGACATGGTTCCCGCCTTCCCCTACATCTTCGAAAAGGGCATCGGCGGCATCCGCAAGGAGGCGGAGGAAGGACTCGCCCGGCTTGATCTCGCCCGTGTGGCGCAGGACTACGACAAGAAGCATTTTCTCGAATCCGTCATCCTGTGCTGCGACGGCCTCGGCGCCTTGTTCAGACGTTACGGCGACGCCTGCCTTGGCGAAATGGCCCACGAAAGCGACGACGCCCGCAAGGCCGAACTGCGGCTCATGGGCGAAGGCTGCCGCCGCATCGCCACGGAGCCGCCGTCCAGTTTCCTCGAAGCCGTACAGCTGGTGTATTTCGTGCTCGTCGCCCTGCACATCGAAGGCAACGCGGGCGGGTATTCGCCGGGACGTCTGGATCAGTACCTGTATCCGTTCTATCGCGCGGACTTCGACAAGGGCGTCATCGACAACTCGCGGGCGCTGGAAATTCTCGGCGCGTACTGGGTCAAGAGCGGCGAGCAGAACTGGTTCTACTCTGCGGAAATCACAAAGCACTACGCCGGGATGAGCGGTTTCCACAACACCTGCCTCGGCGGCACGACCGTGGACGGTCTGGATGCCGCCAACGAGCTGAGCTACCTCATGCTGCAGGCCACCATCGATCTCCAGATGATGGACCCCTCGCTCTCGGTCCGCCTCAGCAGGCGCAATCATGAAGACTTTTTCCTCAAGGTCGCGGAATGCGTCCAGACCGGGACCGGTTTCCCGTCCATCCATTCCGATACGGTCGGGACGGAAACCGCGATGACCAAGGGCATTCCGCCTCAGGTCGCCAAGGACTGGGCCCCCATCGGCTGCGTGGAAGTGCAGGCCCCCGGCATGACCTATCAGTGGAGCTCCTCCGGCCACTACAACCTCGGCACGGTCGTCGAATACGCCCTGTCCGACGGCATCCACCGCAAGACGGGCAAGCGTTTCGGGCTCCAGACCGGCGATCCGACTTCCTTTGAGACGTACGAACAGTTCCACGACGCGGTCTACAGGCAGATCGACTTCACGCTCGAACAGTTCAACGTGATCCAGAGCCTGCTTGAAGTCCTCCATTACAACTACCTGCAATGCCCCGTCGCCTCCATGTTCACGCTGGACTGCGTGGCGAACGCCAGGGATCTCACGCACGGCGGCGCGCGCTACAACACCGGCCCCGGCATCAACGGCAACGGCGTGGCCGACTTCGCGGACTCGCTGGCCGCAGTCAAGAAGCTGGTCTTTGAAGAAAAGAAGATTCCCATGAGCACGCTGGTCGCCGCGCTCGAAAACGATTTCGTCGGCTACGAGGACGTGCGGGCCATGCTGATCGAACAGGCCCCCAAGTGGGGCAACGACGATCCGTACGTGGACGGGCTCCAGACAGAAATGTGCCAATACCTTTCCGAAAAGTGCCGCAGCTACAGGGGACTGCTGGGCAACCCCAAGCTCCCCGCGCTGTATCCGGTTTCCTCCAACGTGCCTCAGGGCATGGCCGTCGGCGCGCTGCCGTCCGGCCGCAAGGCGTACACTCCCCTCGCCGACGGCTGTTCGCCCTCGCAGGGCCGCGACAGGAAGGGCCCCACGTCCGTGCTGAAGTCGCTCTCCTATATGCCGCACACCATCATCGACGGCGGGACGCTGCTGAACATGAAGTTCTCCCCCTCGTCCGTGGCCGGAATGCAGGGGCGGCACCGCCTCTCCGCGTTTTTGAAGACGTTCCTTGATCTGGACATCTTCCATATCCAGTTCAACGTCGTCGGCCATCAGGTGCTCCGGTGCGCCCAGCAGCATCCCGAAGACTACAAGTCGCTCATCGTCCGGGTCGCCGGATACAGCGCCTACTTCGTCGATCTGAGCCGCGAGGTGCAGGAGGACGTCATCGCCAGAACCGTACACGAAATATAGGCCGCAGCCGCCCCGGCCTCCCCTCCGGGGCGGCTGCCTCCTGAACGCTCACCAACAGCGGGAGACAGGCGCCATGATTGCAGGACGGATTCTCAACATACAGCATTTTTGTATTCACGATGGACCGGGCATCCGCACGACCGTCTTCTTCAAAGGATGCCCGCTGCACTGCCTGTGGTGCTCAAACCCCAACATGCAGCGGTTCGAAAGGGAACTCGCCTACGCCAAAACCCGCTGCATCGGGTGCGGGTCATGTGTCAGGGGCTGTCCCGAACGGTGCCTCGCGCTGACGGAGGACGGGCTCGTCGTCGACCGCGAACGCTGCACCCTGTGCGGAAAGTGTACCGACGTCTGCCCCGGCAAGGCGATCCGTTTCGACGGGATCGACATGACGGTGGAGCAGGTGATGGACGAAGTGTCCCAAGACAGAGCCTTCTACCGGAATTCCGGGGGCGGGGTCACGCTCTCGGGCGGCGAGGCTCTGTCCCAAAAGGACTTTACCGTTGCGCTGCTGCGGGCCTGCAAGGACGCCGGGCTGCACACCGCTCTCGAAACGACCGCCTGTGTCCCCTACGACCGTTTTCTTGAGACGGTCGAACTCGTGGATCACCTGTTCATCGATGTGAAGCATTTTTCCGCCGAGAAGCACAAGGCCGTCACGGGCGCGGACAACGCGACGATCCTCGAAAACGTCCGGCGGATACAGCGCGCGCACCCGAACGTGCACATCCGCATCCCGGTCATTCCGACCATCAACGACACGGAAGCCGAACTGGAAGCCATCGCCCGTTTCCTCGATCCGCTCTCCGGCGTCAGAGACATCGAACTGCTGCAATACCATGATCTGGGACTGGCGAAGTACGAACAGATCGGAAGGCCCTATCCGCTCGCGGGGATCGCCAAGTACGATCTCGCGCGCCTTGAAGCTCTGGTCGCCTTTTTCAGGGAAAAGTGCCCCTCCCGCGAGGTGCTCTGTCAGGCATCGTAAACCAAGGAGCCGATATGGAAGCAAAGGAAATCCTCTTTTTCGCGCCTCCCGACGAGCGGGAAGGCGTGCGGCGCATCAGGACGGACGGCGGGGCGGAGGACGTCCTGTACAACCTCTACACGAACAGGACCGAATCCGGCGAGGTCGTTTCCGGCTATTGGGAATGCTTCAAGGGCAAAATCGTCATCGAATCCTACCCGATGGACGAAATCTGCTTCATCACCGAAGGTTCCGCAACACTTATCGGCAAAGGAGGCGAGGAACGCACGCTGCGTCCGGGAGACGTCGTACTCATTCCCAAGGGTGCGTATTCGCACTGGGTCATCCCGGAACGTGTGAAAAAAGTCTATTTCATCGCACGCTGACGCCGTGCCCCGAGGCCGGTTCTTCCCCCCAAAAATCAACACTGTGAGGGAGTCATGTCTTATTTCCGTACGTTGAAGAGCCTCATCGCCGCGCTGTGCCTTTCCCTGATCGCGCTGGTCCCCGCGCACGCCAAGGAAGTCGTGAAGTTCGCTCAGGCCAACCAGTTCCGCCTGTTGGGCTACGGCACCGAGCACGTCGGCGTGTACCCGTTTCTGGGCGTCCTTCAGTATTACATGCAACTCCCCGAAATCAAGGGCAAGTACGAATTCAAGCACGTCGGCAACGTGTACAAGTCCCCCAACGAATGCCTGACAGCGGTCGCTTCCGGAGCCGTGCAGATCAGCTACTCCGGCCCCGCGTTTCTGGAGCAGTTCAATCCGAACTGGAAGGTCGCGTCCGCGCCCGGCCTGTTCGAGAACTTCGAGCACTTTCAGCGCACGGTGAACACCCCGGCGTGGCAGAAGATGGTCAAGGAGCTTGAGGAAAAGCAGAACATCAAGGTCATCAAGTGGATCGGAAGCCTCGGCAGCTTCATGCTTTTCACCAACAAGCCCATCAGCACGGTCGAGGACGTCGCCGGTCTGCGCATCCGCTACAACGGGGCCACGGGCTACGCCGCCGCGCTGAACAAGTTCAAGACCACTCCCGTCGCCCTGCCGTTCACCGAAGTCGTTTCCGCGCTCCAGACGAACATGATCGACGGCCTCATCAGCGAAATCCAGGCCGCCCCGTGGTACGATCTGCCCCGCTACGCCAAGAATCTGGTCCCCATCACCTGGGTTTCCTCCCCGATGTGCCTCATCGTCAACGCCAAGTGGTGGAACGGCCTCGACAAGACCGCCAGGGAAATCTTCACCTACGCCCTGATGACGCCGAGCACCCATCAGTTCCTTGACGAGGACGAGGCCCGCCAGATCGACGAATGGGGCACCACGACGCCCAGTACGGAAAAGTCCTCGCTTTCGCCCGAAGAAACCAAGCGCTGGAAGGAGCTGCTGCACGAAGCCGGAGCCGAATTCGTGAAGGACGTTCCGGCCGAGCTGCTGCAGGCCGCCGAAGCCTGCCGCGCGAAGAACTGAACACGCTCCGGATGGCGGCCCTCCGCCGGACGGCCCGCCTCCGCTCCCGGCACCCGCGATACGGATCATGACCGACGCCGCGCCGGACGCATTCCCCCCTCCCCGCGCCGGGGAAGGAAAACCCCGTTCCCTTCCCCGGCGCCCCATCCGGAGGCATGCGCCCGGCCCCGAAAAACCGCCCTAACCGTCAACAGAGAGGACGCGCTATGAAGTCACTGATCGACAGATGCATCAAGGGGTGGATCGTCTTTTGGAGCGCTGTTTTTTTCATCGGCGTTTTCATCAATTTCCTCGAGATCATCCTGCGATTCTTCTTCAGCTATTCCATCGATCTGTTCTACGACATCCCGGTCTGGTGCACCGTCTGGGCGACGCTGCTCGTTTCCGGCCCCATCCTGCTCGACGGCGAACACGTTTCCATCGACGCCCTGCAGTCCCTCCTCAAGGGCGGCGTCAAGAAGGCTTTCTCCATCCTCAACGCCGCCATCGTGCTCGTGTTCGGAATCGTCTTCACCTACGGCGGCATCCTGTTCGTCTCGGAGCTGTACCGCTTCAACACGGTCTATACGCGCTCCATATCCGTCCCTTCGTGGCTGATCGAAGCGTGCGTCCCTCTGGGGCTGTTCCTCTTCACCTGCTGCGCCGTGTATGATCTGTACAAGAAGATCATGAAGAACAACGATTAACCGCACACACGCCGAAGGGGTCGGTTATGGATATCTATGCTTCGTTGGCTCTGGCTTCCGCGGTCGTCATGTTCCTCATCGGGACGCCTCTGGCTGTGACGTTCAGCCTTTCCTCGGTCATCGTCCTGATTTACGTCATGGACTTTCCACTGGGAAACATCGCGCAGCTCTTCTTCATTTCCATCAACGGGTACACCCTGCTCGCCATGCCCTTCTTCATTCTCGCGGGCAACATCATTCTGCGCTGCGACGGGATGCGGCACCTCCGCGACTTCATGAACGGGCTGCTCGGCGGCATTCACGGCGGCATGGCGGCGGCGCTGGTCATCTTCGCGGCGTTCCTCGGCAGCATTTCCGGTTCCGCCACGGCCTGCCTTGCGGTCATCGGCACGGTATTCGTGCCCATGCTGGTCGAATCCGGCTATTCCCGCGCCTACGTTTCCGGCCTGACGGTGGTCAACGCGGGGCTCGGCGCGGTCATCCCCCCCAGCGTCTTCCTGATCATTTTCGGCGCGAGCAACCGCGTCTCCATCGCCGATCTGTTCATCGGCGGCATCGGACCCGGCCTGCTCGCGGCGTTCCTCATGATCCTCTACGTGCTCTTTTCGTCGAAGAAGCGCGGCTTCCGCTCCACGATCACCATGCGCCCCGAGGAAAAGCGCAGGGCCTTCATTCGCTCGCTGCCCATCATCTTCATGCCTCTCATCGTGCTCGGCGGCATCTACTCGGGCGTGTTTTCCCCCACGCAGGCCGCGTCCGTGGCCGTCTTCTACTCGCTCTTCATTTCCGTGGCCTGCTACAAGGGCTTCAAGGCGCGCCACCTGCTCGACGCCATCGTCGAAACGACCCGCCTTTCCAGCATGATCTATCTCCTCTGCGTCGGCGGCGAACTGTTCGGCAAGGTCATCGGATACATCGGCGTCCCTCAGATGATCACGGAATGGGTCGTGAGCTTCAACTTCGGCCCGGTCACCTTTCTGCTGGTCGCGCAGGCGCTTCTGCTCGGCATGGGCTTTTTCTTCTCCAGCTTTCCCATGGTCATCATCGTATTGCCGCTGTTCATGCCCAGCGTGCATGCCCTGGGCATCGATCCGGTCCTGTACGGGGTTCTGGCCATCTTCTGCTCCATCATCGGAGAAGTGACGCCCCCCATGGGGCCGCAGCTGTGGGTCGCCGGACCAATCTGCAAGGAAAAGATCAGCAATATCATGCGGGAAGCATGGGCTCCGCTGGGCGTACAGATCGTTTCCCTGCTCATCGTCACCCTCTGTCCCCAGATCTGCCTCTTCCTCGTTGACCTGTCGCGTTAAAAAACGGTCGGTTGTTTCGCTTCCGCAGCGCGCCGTTATCGGAGACCTCGTATGAGGCTTGCTTTATACCCCAAAAACCTCATAGTGAGGAGGCTGATTTCTGACACGGGCCTTCCCCGATACCCTCCAATAAGGAAGCGAATATGGCTGATGAGATAAAGAAAGTCGGCGGCGCGCAAACGCTGGAAAAAGGTCTCTTGACGCTTGAATACGTGGTCGAAAACAAGACGGTCAGCCTCACGAAGCTCGCCAAGCAGATGGGAATCAACAAAAGTACCCTGTACCGATATTTATCCACCCTCAAACGGATGGGATATCTCTCGCAGGATGAAAACGACGGGTATTTCCTGACCGACAAGCTCATGAAGATGGCCATGGGCGTCGTCCCGCAAATGGAAATCCGGACCGTCGCCCTCGAATACCTTACCGGACTGGCGAACCAGACGGAATACAACAGCAATCTGGGCTTCTGGAACGGCAAGGAAATCCTGTATCTGGCGCAGAAGCGGCCTCATCCCATCGGGCCCTTCATGGTGGGCGAGACGATCCCCGCGTACTGTTCCGCGCTGGGAAAGGCCATTCTGGCGTTTCTCCCGGAACAGGAAGTCGAGGAATACGTCGCCAAAACGCGGTTCAAGACCTTCACCCCGGCGACGACCGCATCCCCGGAACAGCTCCGCGCCGAACTCGCGGGCGTCCGGGAACAGGGGTACGCGGTCATGAACGGCGAAATGCTCACCGGCCTCGTCGGCGTCGCGGTTCCGATCTTCATTTCCGGGACGACGCCGAAATACGCCCTGAGTCTGGCCGGTTCCCTGTACGGCGACGTCCGGCAGTTCGCCGACCAGTGCGTCCCTCTGCTGCAAATGGCCGCAAAGGCCATCGCCGACCGGGTGGAACAACACAACAACATGTATGCCTGACGCCGCGTCGTTCTCCCTTTCCGACGGAGCGGCGCGGACAAGCGGGATCCAAAGGAGTTTGTATGCGCTTCGTTCGAGTCGTTACGTTCTGTCTCGCCGTCCTCCTGGGCGCGTTGTCTTCGGCGCAGGCTCGTCCGCTGCACACCGCGTGGCTGGATGAATTCGAATACTTCGCGGCGTGGTACGCCCACGACCAGCAATGGGACAGGGAGAACGGACTTGCCGTGGATTTCAGGCTGTACCCCACGGGCAACAACCTCGTGGACAGCTTTTATGCGGACAAATGGGAACTGGCGGGGTGCGGCGGCATTCCCGCGCTCAAGGCGGTCCTGCGGGACAACGTCTCCGTACTGGGCATAGCTCTGGACGAGGCGGCGGCGAACGCGCTGTATGTCCGCCCGGACGGCCCTCTGTCGTCCCTGACGCCGACGGCTCCCGACAAAGCGGGGAAGCTGCTCGCGGGAAAACGGATCCTCTGTCCCCTGGGAACGAGCGCGCATCAGCTGGTCACGGCATTGCTGGACCGCGCCGGACTGACCGACAAAGACGTCGTCCTCATCGACGCGTCTCCCGAGTCCGCGCTCGAAGCCTTCGGCAAGGGCATGGGAGACGCCGTCGCGCTCTGGGCTCCGCTGAGCTACGCGGCGGAGGAGGCGGGATTCCGCCGTGTGGCCGACGGCGCGGACTGCGGCCTGTTCCAGCCTACGCTGCTGCTGGTGGACAAGAGGGTCGCCGCCGAGCGTCCCGATGACGTCCGGGCCTTCATGCGCGGCTACGACAGGGCGACGGCGTTTTTCCGGCAACAGCCGCAGGAGGCGCTCGTGCCTTTGTACCAGCGCTTCCACAAGGAAACGACGGGCAAGGAGCTTTCCGCCGCATACGCTCTGCGCGCGATCCGGGAACACCGCCCGTTCGACGGGGACGAACGGAAACAAGTGCTCACGGCCGGCGCGGAGAACGGTTCCCTGTCCGCGAAGCTGAAGGGCCTCATCGCCTTCTACCGGAAGCACAACGCGCTGAGTCACAAGGAAGCGGCGCGGCTGGGCGAAACGGCCTTTTACGCGCCGGAACATACGGAATAATCCGTAACGGCGGCGGGGCCTTTCCGAAGGCCGCACCTTGGTTACGATTGAGCAAACTTTTTAGGCTCTGTCACGGAATTCGATTGATGCCGACGTGCAAAGCGTATTGACCACGGGCTTTCATTTTCGCATCGCGAAAGGCCCCCAAAACGGATACGCCGTCTCCCATTGGCCCGTTTTTTTGAAAAACAGCAATCCATCCGACAGAGCACCCTTTTCCAAGCAGTTGGACGGCTGAAGACGCCCTCGGTCCTCGTGACGGCGGGCTCTGACGAGATGCTCGCGGTGGACGGATGTCCGGCCTCCACCGCCTCAGCCGTTTTCTTGAACACGGCCTTCTCGAAGGCGCCTCCTGTTTCTCCAAGGGCTTTGGCCTTCCCGCCTCAGCCCTTTTCGCATTCGACGGCGGTCAAACGGGCCGACCGGCGCGACGGCTCCGGGTCGGCCCCAAACAGTTGGGAGAGCGTGATGACGCACCTTCGCGAAACGACGGGAAAAGGCTTTCTGGCTCTCGCCATCAGCTCCCTTCTCTGGGGCGGGACGGTGATTCTCTGGAAACGGCTCCAGCACGTTCCGGTTTCCGAGATACTGGCCTGCCGCATCGTGTTTTCCGTCCTCGTCATGCTCCCGTTCTTCCTCGCCGGAGAGCGGCTCCGGCGTGTCCGTTCCCTGCTCGCCTCTCCCCGGGAACTGGGCTGGCTGTTTCTATCGGCCTTCCTGATCGGCTCCAACTGGCTCGCCTACATGGGGGCCACCACGCTCGGGCGGATGCTGGAACTCAGCCTCGGCTGCTTTTCCATTCCGCTCCTGAGCGCCTTCGTCGGAACCGCCGTACTGCACGAACGTCTTTCCCCTCTGCGGAAGTGCGCGTTCGCCGTCGCGGGCGTCGGCGTGGGCTACGCCTTCTTTTCCTACAGCGAAATCCCCTGGTTCGGCCTCTACGTACCCTTCTCTTTCGTCCTGTACGGCCTCGTCCGACGGCAGATCAAGGTCGAAGCCCTCGAAGGCATGCTGATAGAAAACGGACTGCTGTTTCCCCTCGCCGGAGCGTGGCTTCTCTGGCAGGGGCATCTGGGCAACGAATACGTGCTGTCCCCCTCCGCCGGCGACTTTCTGCTGCTGTTCTTCTCCGGGATCATCACGCTGATCCCCATCACGCTGTACATCTACGCCGTGCGTCATGTGGAGTTCATCACCGTAGGTTTTTTCCAGTTCGTTTCCCCGTCCATCGTCATGCTGCTCGGCGTCTGCGTCTACGGCGAAACGCTTTCCGTCGAACGCCTGTTCGTCTTTCTGTGCATCTGGGCTTCGCTGGCCTTCTACATGCTCGACGGCATACGGGAACACGCCCGCCGCGACGCTTCCGACCCCTCGGGGCATCCCTGACGGGCTTTCCGACCGAACAACGAGGCGGGAGGGCATGATTCTTGCCCGAAACGGGAAAAAGTCATAGGGTCCGGAAGAGGTGCATCACCTTGTGAAACCACCGGGCCCGCGCCCGTATTCGACCGGAGGAGAGATGAAGTATTTTGATTTTGAAATCATGGGATTGAAAAGGAAACTGCCCTATGTGCAGGTAGGCGAAAATCTGGCGCTGGCCAGCTTCGTAGTGCTGTCCGACACCGAGCTGATCCGGACCGTGGCTCCGGAACTGGTGAAGCGCCTCCCCGAAGTGGACGTGCTCATGACCGCCGAGGCCAAGGGCATCTGCCTCACCTACGAAATCAGCCGTCTGATGGGCATGAAGGACTTCGTCGTGGCCCGAAAGAGCCGCAAGCCCTACATGCAGGATCCCGTCTCCCATTCCGTCCGTTCCGTCACCACCCAGAAGGAACAGCACCTCTGGCTGGACGGCTGCGAAGCCGAAAAGCTCAAGGGCAAACGCGTGGCCCTCATCGACGACGTGATCGCCACCGGCGAATCCCTTGAGGCGCTCGAAACGCTGGCCAAGTCGGCGGGAGCCAACATCGTGGCCCGCGCCGCCATCCTCGCGGAACTGGAATCCGTCCACCGCACCGACATCATTTATCTGAAGGAACATTACGTGTTCCGTCCGAACCCCGACGGCACCTTTACCCCGATTGAAACGCTCAAGTAGAGCCGACGGCCTTTAGTCTCGTTTTAACGGTTCATGCCGCCGAAGATGCGGTCTTCGGCGGCATCCGGGCCGCTTCCCGACGGGCCCCCGCCTTTCAGCGTTGAAAGACCCGTTCCGCCGCCTCTTTGCCCGCCCGCATTCCCTCCCTGCCCTGCGGCGTTCTTCCGCGCGCCGCCCTTCTCCCTGCCGGACAGCACCATCGGACGCCGAAAAAAACGGCGCGAAGGCTCGCCTTTCGCCGCCGTCATGCTTGCACCGCGCGTTATTTTGGTGAACAATCCGCCGACGGCGTCCCGGGGAGGGGACCATTGGGGCACCGCCGGCACTCACAACGTCACTCACGGTCGCCGGACCGAACACCAACACGGGAGAGGAGTTTTATGGAAGCATCGTTTTTTCCGTCCATCGCGGCTTTCCTCTGGATCGGCATTCTGCTCATGCTCGGAACCTATCTCCGGGCGAAAGTTCCGTTTCTTCAACGGATACTGTTCCCCGCGTCCCTGATCGGCGGGCTTATCGGCTTCGGGCTCATCAACGCCGGATGGCTCGGCATTCCGACCACGGAAGGCTGGAAAGTGATTGATCAGGCTCCGTTCGGCACGCTCACCTTCCACCTGTTCGCCTTCGGCTTCGTCGGCATCGGGTTCCTCGAATCCGCCCGGAAGACGGACAGCAACAAGGTCGTCCTGCGCGGGGCGCTCTGGATCGCGCTGCTGTTCACCATGATGTTCTGCATTCAGGCTCTGCTCGGCAAGGGCATCTTCGTCGCCTGGGCCGACCTCTTCGGCGGGCGGTTCGACACCGTCAACGGCTATCTGCTCGGCTCGGGCTTCACGCAGGGTCCGGGACAGACGCAGGCCTACGCCTCCATCTGGGAAAACACCTACAAGACCGCCAATGCCGTCAACACGGGTCTGGCCTTCGCCGCCGTGGGCTTCCTCGTAGCCGGTCTGGTGGGCGTGCCGCTGGCCCTGTACGGGATCAAGAAGGGCTGGGCCGCCTGCGATGACAGCAAGGGCCTGCCCCGCTGCCTGCTGCGCGGCCTGCGGGACGAAGGCGACAAGCCCTCCTGCGCCTTCAGCACCACGCACCCCGCGAACATCGACTCCTTCGGGTTCCACATGGGGCTCATGGCGAGCACCTACGCCCTCGCCTACCTCGTGGCCGTGGCCTGGACGCTGTACGCGCCGCAGGCCCTCAGGGGCCTCGGCTTCGGCATGCTGTTCTTCTGGGGCATGCTCGTGGCGATGGGCGTGCGCAAGTTCATGAAGGCCACCCGCATCAGCACCCTGCTCGACAACGAAACCTGCCACCGCATCACCAACATGACGGTGGACTTCATGATCTGCTCCGTGTTCATGGGCATCCGGTTCAGCAGCCTTCAGGACATTCTCATGCCCTTCGGGCTGTCGATCCTCGTGGCCACCGCCGTCACCCTCGCCCTGTGCCTGTGGTTCGGACGCCGCTCCCCCGAATACGGCTTCGAACGCTGCCTCGCCCTGTTCGGCTACTGCACGGGCACGGCGGCGTCGGGCCTGCTGCTCCTGCGCATCGCGGACCCGGAATTCCGTACGCCCGTCGCCGTGGAAATCGGCGTCATGAACGTCTGCCTGCTGTTCATCTTCGACACGACGGTCACGGTGTCCATGCCCTTCGCGCCGAGCGAGGGCTTTCCCCTTGCGTGGATCTTCTTAGGAATGGCGGTCGGCATTCCCATCATCATGTACTTCCTCAAGCTGATACGAAAGCCGGCGCTTTAGCCGCTTCGCCGCGCCGCCGGGATGCCGGGCCGCAGGCCGTTTCGGCCCCGTCCTGTAGTCCCTGCGGCGCGGTTCCGAACGGGGCGTCCCGCAGTTTCTCCCGGCCTTCCGCATCGCGGGCGTCCGCGCGCCCGGCGGAAACGCGCGCCGGGCGCACCTCCGCCCGATCCGGTCCCGACGACGCTACGGCCTCGTCCGCGGACGCCACCGTCCAACCGCCTCATGACCAGCCAAGGAGTTCGCCTATGCCTTACGCCAGTCAACTGCTGTTCAACGCCGTCATCCTGACGATGGACGAACACGATACCGTGGCCTCGGCCATCGCGCTCGACGGCGACCGCATCCTCGCCGTGGGCGATCCTGACGATCTCGCCCCCTTCGTCGGCCCGGACACGGTCCGCCGCGACATGGAAGGAAAAACCGTCATGCCCGGCTTTTACGACGCGCACGGGCACATCCTGCTCACGGCGTCGATGCTGGACTGGGAAGACCTCAACGCTCCGCCCATCGGCACCTGCCGCACGCTTGAGGACTGTCTCTCCCGGCTGCGCAGACGCGCGGCGGAGACGCCCGCCGGAGAATGGATCCTGTCCTACGGCTTCGACGACACGCTGATGGAGGAAAAACGCTTTCCCACCCGTGAGGAGCTTGATGCCGTCAGCACCGAACACCCCATCCTCGTCCAGCACATTTCCATCCACTTCGGCGCGCTGAACAGCGCAGGATTCGCCGCGCTGGGCATCGACCGCGACACGCCCGATCCCGAAGGCGGGGTCATCCGCCACGAGGCCGACGGCTCGCTGCACGGCGTGGTCGAGGAGCGCGCCCTGTTCGATCTGGTTTCGCCGCGCCTTCCCGTCTTCTCCCGCGAACATCAGGTGCGGAACATCGCCAGAACATCGCGGGAGGTCTATGCGGCGCGCGGCATCACCACCGCGCTGGACGCGGGCGTGCTCGACTACGAGAGCGCCGAAGCCCTGCGGGAAACCTGCGAACGGGGGCTGCTCGCCGTCCGCGCGCACATCAATCCCTACTACTATCTGGACCGGGACGACCCGCGCCTGCACTTCGAAGGACAGGTGACCACCGGCGGCGTCAAGATCATGAGCGACGGTTCCATTCAGGGATTCACCGCCTACCTGTCCAAACCCTACCACACGCCATTCAAGGGCGATCCCGGCTACCGGGGCTATCCCGCCTATTCCCGGGAGGAGCTGTTCGCCATCGTCGAGGAGGCGCATCGGAACGGACAGTTCCTCATCCACGCGAACGGCGACGGAGCCATGGACGACGCGCTGGACGCCCTTGAGGCCGCGCAGGCCAGGTACCCCCGCGAAGGCTGCCGCCACATCCTGATCCACGCCCAGACCATCCGGGACGATCAGCTTGACCGGCTCGGCAAGGCGGGCTTCACGCCCACGTTCTTCGTGCCGCACGTCTACTACTGGGGCGACCGGCACCGCGACATCTTCCTCGGACCCGAACGCGCCGCGCGCATGGACCCCATCCGCTCGGCCATCGATCGCGGATACGTCTGCACCTCGCACTGCGACACGCCGATCACGCCGGTCAAGCCCTTCCTCTCCATCTGGGCCTGCGTGAACCGCCTCACCTCTTCGGGCAAGGTCCTCGGCCCCGACCAGCGCATCTCCGTGCGGGAAGCCCTGCGCGCCCACACCATCAACGCCGCGTGGCAGCATTTCGAGGAAAAGGACCGGGGCTCGCTGGAGCCGGGCAAGTTCGCCGACTTCATCCTGCTCGACGCCAACCCGCTGGAATGCGCGCCCGAAGCCCTGCGCGACATCCGCGTGCTCGAAACCGTCGTCGGCGGGAACACCGTCTTCACGCTCTGATCCCTTTTCTCCTTCACAACCGAGGCCGACGTCCCCGAACCGGGCAACGTCGGCCTTTTTTCGGCCTTCCGACGTCACGCGCGGCACGGCTCCGCATTCCGCCTTCCCGGCGGACGCGCCGCCCGTTTTCCTCTCCGGGGGATGGTTCTCAATGACCTGAAACAACGCATGATTTTTTCTGTTGATTTTTCATACACACCAGTCTAAAGATAGCGCCATGACAAACGACGAACAGACCGTCAGAGGCCGGGGACGCCCTCCCAAGCAACACCGCGACAAGCTCCAGACCCGCGAAATGCTCCTGATCGCCGGGACGGAAGTCGTGACGGAAAAGGGCTTTTCGGCGGTGGGCGTGGACGAGATATTGCAGCGCACGGGCATTTCGAGGTGCTCCTTCTACTATTATTTCAAGACGAAGGAAGGGTTCGGCACCGAGCTTGTCGAACGGTACAGGGTGTCCGTCATTCGGAAGCTGGAACGCTGCCTCGGGGACGCCTCCCGCCCCGTGCGGGATCGCCTCCGCGCCTTCGTCGACGAAGTGCGCGACGGCATGGTGCGGACGGACTGCCGCTCCGGCTGTCTGGTCGGCAAGCTGGCGCAGGAGGTCAACACGCTGCCGGAGAGCTTCCGCGCCCAGCTTGCGGCGGTCTTTGCGGACTGGCAGGCCGCCCTCGCGCACGGGTTGCGGCTCGCGCAGGAGACCGGGGAGCTCTCCCCGGAACTGGACTGCGACCGGCTTGCGGCCCTCTTCTGGTACGGCTGGGAGGGAGCGCTGCAACGCGCGAATCTGGAACTGGACACGGCGCCCATCGACCTTTTCATCGAGGGCTTCTTTTCCCGACTGACGCGATAACGGACCGATCCCCGCGACGGCCCGCGTATCCGGCATCCCGACAATCTTCCGATTGTCGGCGTCCTGAAGTGCGCCCTTTTTTCGGCGGCCCCGCCGTTCGGAGGACGCCATTCCCTGAGGTAAGGAGACGGCATCATGGCTCACACGGATTCCGCCGGCGAACTGGCGACGGCGCCCATCGGCAGGCTGCTGTTGCGGTTCGGCATCCCGAGCATTCTGGCACAGGTGGTCAACCTGCTCTACAACGTCGTGGACCGTATCTTCGTGGGCAGAATCCCCGAGGTCGGGCCGCTGGCGCTGGCGGGGCTGGGGGTCGCGTTTCCCGTCATCCTGATCATCTCGGCCTTTTCCTTCCTCGCGGGCATGGGCGGCGCGCCGCTCGCCTCCATCGCCATGGGACGCGGCGACAACGAGAAGGCGGAACGCATCCTCGGCGCGTCCTGCGTGTTCCTGCTGGTCATGTCCGTGGTCCTCGCCGGGCTGTGCTTCCTGATCATGCGCCCGGCCCTGCTTCTGTTCGGAGCCAGCGAACAGACCATCGGCTACGCGATGGACTACTTTTCGCTGTACCTGCTCGGCACCCCGGCGGTCCAGCTCACCCTCGGGCTGAACTACTACATTTCCGGGCAGGGCTTCGCCAAGACGAGCATGCTCACCGTGCTCATCGGGGCGGCCCTCAACATCGTCCTCGACCCGATCTTCATCTACGGGCTGGAGATGGGCTGCAAGGGCGCGGCGCTGGCCACGATTTGCAGCCAGACCGTCAGCGCCGCGTGGATATTCGCCTTCTTTCTCGGCAAGCAGACCATCCTGCGTTTCCGCAGGCAGTTCCTCAGACTGGATTTCCGGGTGCTCACGCCCGTCATCCTGCTCGGGCTTTCCCCCTTCTTCGTGCAGGTGACGGACTGCATCGTCCCGCTGGTCATGAACGCGGGCATGCAGCACTACGGCAACGACTACTACGTCGGCACCATGACCGTCCTGTTCAGCATCGAGCAGTTGCTGCGCCTTCCCGTGGACGGGCTGTGTCAGGGGGCCGTGCCCATCATGAGCTACAACTACGGCGCGGGCATCCCCGAACGCGTGAAGGGGACCTACACCCGCATTCTGGCCTGCTCCTTCGGATTCACCAGCGTGATCAGCTGGCTCATCATGCTCTTTCCCGCCGCGTTCATCGCGCCGTTCACCGATTCCGCCCGGATCATGGACATCGCCGTGCCCGCCATCCGCATCTACTTCGGCGGCATGATGTTCATCGGCATCCTGTACGCCTGCCAGCGCACCTTCATGGCGCTCGGGCGCACCAAGCTCTCGCTGCTCGGGGCCATGATGCGCAAGCTCGTCATCCTGCTCCCCCTCTGCTTCATCCTGCCGCGCCTCGGCTTCGGCACCGACGGCCTGCTCTATGCGGAGCTCATCGCCGACGTGGCCGGAACGGCCATCGTATTCGGCATTTTCCTCTTCAACTTCAAGTCCATGCTCAAGCCCCGCTGAACCCTCCAGCCGCTGGAGACGTGGGGCGAGGAGAAACGACCATGAAAGCCACCTGCCTTTGGAGCTGCTTCCTCTGCCTGTCCGTTTTCGCAGGCGCCGCCCTCGCATACCCGACGTATACCGGGCCGGCCCTGCGCTGCCGCATCGCCAATTCTTGTCCTTCCGGGCACCACACCACGCTGGCCCTGAAACGATTCGCGGAACTGGCGGCGGAACGCTCCGGCAACAAAATCACCATCGCGCTGTTTCCCAACAACATTCTGGGAAACGACGCCGCCATGCTCAGGGAGGTATTGCGGGGGAACCTTGAAATGGCCTCCTGCACCAGCTCCAACCTGACGTCGACGATCCCGTCGCTCATGGTGTTCGACCTGCCGTACATCACCGACGGGAACCATCAGGAAGCCCTCTACGCGTCCCTCGACACGGGGCCGCTCGGGGCCTTCTTTCAAAAGAAATTCGACGAGGCGGGACTCCGGCCGATCATGTACAACGAGTACGGATACCGGGATTTCTTCAGCACGCGAAAGCCGATCCGCTCTCCGAAGGATTTGGTGGGACTTCGTATCAGAACGACATGTTCGCCGGTCGAGGCCGAGGTCGCCAAAGCTCTCGGCATGCGCCCCCTTCCCCTCGCCTGGTGGGAAACCCACGATGCGCTCAAACGGGACGTCGTGGACGCCGAGGGCAACGTGCTCTCGATCCTCCGGGACGCGGGGCACGCGGACACGCTGCGGTACGGCTATCTGTCCCGTCACAACTACGCGATGCACATCCTGAGCGCCAATTCGGTATGGTGGAACGGGCTGGACCCGCAGGCCAAACGCCTGCTGCGGGAAGCGGCGAAGGACGCCCTGCGCCATCAGCGCACAATTCTGGTGCCCCAGTCGGAACCGCAGGCCCGCGAGCGGCTTGAGGCTCTCGGCGTCCGCATCGTCGAGCCGACGCCGGAACAGCTTGCGGAACTGAAACGGAAGACCCGGCCCGTATGGGAACTGTTCGGCGATTCCGTACCGCAAGAACTCATCGAACTCGTTCTCGAAACGCAGAAGTAAGGCCGCCTCCCTCAACGGGCCCCGCCCAAAGAAAAAGGGCACCCTTTCGGATGCCCCTTCCAATCGTTTGCCGACCGCCTCAATAACGGTCGTCTTCGAGCGAAACCACGACGTCCATGTTCTGTTCGATCCACCGCTTGATCCGCTCGTGGGCTTCCTTGCGCTGCGTCCGCTTTTCCTTGAGCATGTTCCGGTCGGCCTCCACGAGAATGGTGGAGGCGGGCACGTCGGGCGTGTCCGCGCAGGCCAGCCCGAAGGAAACCAGCGCGGGCATCTGGTCGGAACAGGCGTTGTGCCGGTCGAAGTTGCCCCGCACCTTCATGAGGATCTCCTCGGCCTTGTCCCGGGGGCAGGAAGGCAGGAGGATGACGATTTCGTCGCCGCCCATCCGGGCCACGCAGTCGGAAGTGCGCACGCCTTCCTTGCACAGCACCGACACGGTCTGGAGGAGCTTGTCCCCGGCGAGGTGGCCCATGTAGTCGTTGACCAGCTTCAACCCGTTGACGTCGCAGGAAATGACGCTCAAGGGCCGAATTTCCTTGTTCTCGATGTTCGCCAGCTTGATGTCGAAGTACGTCCGGCTGTGCAGACCCGTCAGCGCGTCGTTCTGGGCGAGGTTTTCGAAATATTCCCGGTCCGCCTGCGAGGCCGTGATGTTGGTGTGCAGCCCCACGATGCGCGTGGCCCGGCCGTTCGCGTCACGGTGCGTCACGTAGCCGCGGCCGAGAATCCATGCGTACGTCCCGTCGACGCGCATCAGGCGGTAGGTGCACTCGAACGTGTCCCCGTACTTCGGGGAGTCCGCCAGCTTGCGCTGCGGCTCCACGATCTTCTTGAAGTCCTCGGGATGGATTTTCGCCTTCCACGTTTCGAGGTTGCCGGGGAACTGCTCCGAGGTGTAGCCGAGCATGGAAAGCCAGCGGGGGCTGTAGTACACTTCGTCGGTGATGGGGTTCCAGTCCCACAGCCCGTCCCCGGCGGCGTTGATCGCGGAGAGCAGGGAGCCGTTTTCCGGCTTCTGCATTTCCTGCCGCGTCTCGATGAAGTCGGAACTCTGCAAGGTGCCCGACAGGCTGCGCGCCCGGCCGAACCTGTCCCGATCGATGACGGATCCGCGCAGAAGCAGCTTCGTATACGTGCCGTCTTCCCGGAGAACCCGGAGGTCGTCGGTGATCTCGTCGCCGAACAGAGGCTGTTCGAAAACGAGCTGATACCGGCAGGTGGTGCCGCGATCTTCGGGATGCAGGCGTTTTTTCCACTCGTCCAGCCCGATGATATGGGAAACGGCCTCGGGATACCCGAGCAGAAGCGAGCTCTTGCCGTCGAACCGCACCGTACGCTCCTCCAGCGAACAGACCCAGAAGCCGATCTGCCCCTTGGTCGTCGTACTCACGGGAGGAATGTAGGAAAGGGTGCCGGAGGAAATTTCATATTGGCCGAACAGCCGGATCGCCCGCCCCGTTTCGTCCCGTTCCAGCACGAAAAGCCGTTCGCGGACGAACAGGCTCTCCACGGGGTACGCGGTTTCCAGAAAACTCTTTTCCCCGGCAATCACGCCTTCGCGCAGTTCGCAGAGGGATTGCAGACACCCTTCGGGAGTATGGGAAAGGAATTCGCCCATGGTGGCGGGTTCCATGCCCAACGCCGCCCGGGCTCCCCTGCTGAGAAAAAGCCGGTCCGTGGGGATATGCCACTCCCACAGTCTCTCGGATGATTCAAGGAGGAACGAAGGGAGTCTTTCGGAAGATGCTTTCTGGGACATGATGATCCTTGCATAAGAATATCGCCGCGGCAAAAGGGCCGGAAGGCTTTGGGAAAGAAGCGGCCATCCGAGGCTTCGCACGAAACGGAAACCGGGCCTCTTCGCGGGCTGCGCGAAAGAAACGCCGCAACGGGAAAGGAGAAGGCACCTTTGCCTCCGCTTCGCCGTCAGCGACTCTTATATAAAAAAGAATGCGAACCTGATAGTCCTTTTACGCCGCATTCCCCAAAATGTGATTTCATAAAACGACGCTTTCTTCACAACAGGCGATTGAAAACTTCAAAAACGGATCTTTTTCACGCCCAAACCTTTCCATACAGCAAAAACCATTCCGACGTCCATTTCTGACGACACCCCCGCCAAACCGCGAAACAGCCCCAAAAAATACGAAATTTCCGTCCCCCGAAACACCGGACGAAACGTCCAGCTTGCCGTGGGCGCTTCGGTTCTACAGGACGAATCCTTCCATGTCATTGATTATACTTGCCTCATACCCCGAAAAGAGCCGTCGGATCGCAGGCGGCAGACCGTATCCCCGACGCCGAGCCCCCGAAACGCTTTCGGCTGCACGGCGGGGCGAAGGCTCCCGGACGAATCGCGACCTCCTGAAAAACAATCCGCAAGCCGTTGCCGGTCAGCCCCATCTCCGCGTTCGGCATCCACCCGCCCGCTGCGAAAGCCGGTTCTTTTCCACGGATGGCCTTGTCTGTCGGCGTGTTGCACGTATCGGCGCGAAAAACCGCCTTGCCCTCTCCCCGCTTCTATGTCAGGAGTCGAAAGACATGAGAAAAGCCCGCCGGGCGACCCTGCGGCGTCGCGGCGCCTCCCGCCGGGCTTCCCGTTCCCAACGGCCCAACAACCAGGAAAGACGATGGAACTTACCACTGAATCCGTACTGGCCCTTGCGCCGGACGATTCTTCGGTCAAGGCGGCGCGCGGGCTGGTCGCTCCCGGCAAATGGCCCTCCCTCGGCTTCGACGACGCTGTGGTGTGGGGCGAATGCAAGGGCAGCGGCGCGAAACCGTATCAGGTCGAGGTCGAACTCTCCGGCCCGACCTTCAAATGCAGCTGCCCGAGCCGCAAATTTCCCTGCAAGCACGCGCTGGCCCTGCTTCTCCTGCGCATCGCGCACGAAACCTCGTTCTCGCGCGGCGAAGCCCCGGACTGGGTGAAGGAGTGGCTGGACTCCCGCCGGAACCGCGCCGCCAAACAGGAAGAAAAAAAGGAAAAGGGGCAGCCCGCCGATCCCGCCGCGGCAGCCAGGCGCGAAGCCTCGCGCCTCAAGCGTATGGCCGCCGGGCTGGACGATCTGGAACGCTGGATGTGCGACGTCGTGCGCCACGGCCTCGACCAGCTCGAAAACGACGGCCAGCGGATCGCGGAAATGGCGGCCCGCATGGTGGACGCCCAGCTCCCCGGCGTCGCGGCCCGCCTGCGCGCCCTGCACGGCGTCACCTTCTCCCGGAGCAGCTGGACGCCCGACGACTGGACGCAAATCCTGCTGGCCCAGTTCGGACAGATGCAACTCCTCATCGACGCGTTCCGGCGCATCGACGCCCTTTCCCACGCCGAACAGCAGGATGTCCGCGCCGCCCTCGGACTGGCTCCGGACAAGGATAGCGTACTCGCTTCCGGCGAACGCGTGCGGGACGACTGGCTGGTGCTCGGCGTGAGCTATCTCGAGGAGGGCAAACTGTGGAGCCGCCGCGTCTGGCTGCGCGGGCGGGCCAGCGGACGCACGGCCCTCCTGCTGGACTTCTCGCACGGCGGAAAACAGTTCGAGCAGTCGTTCCTCCCCGGAAGCCTCGTCGCCATGCCGCTGGCCTTCTATCCGGGCGCGGCTCCGCTGCGGGCCCTCGCCGCCGAAGCTCCCGCCCTGTCCGGCACGGCCCCCATCCCCACCGTCTCCCTGCGCGCCGCACTGGAGGACATGGCCAGGACGGTCGCCGCACAACCGTGGCTGTGGCCCCTGCCCATGCTGGTCAGCGACGGCGTGCCCTC
>CAUHBW010000002.1 GCA_959604115.1 uncultured Bilophila sp.
GGGAAGGGGAAACTTTCTGAAGAAAGTTTCCCCTTCCCCCCTCCAAGCCTCCCCCCTTCCTCTTCAAAGACTTTTGTAAACGGGGCGGGTCATGGCTGCGGCGATGCGGCGGATCGCACCCTGCCGGAAGTTTCCCGGCGGCGCGTCCTTGCGGTTTCATTTCGAGGGGAGAGAGCGCATCGAACGGCTTTTTCCCGGCGGGCTTGAACGGACGGAAAGTATTCTTGAGCCAGCGCCCGTTTTATTTGTTTTGAGTCGTCTTTGGCGTTTCCCGAAGCCGAAAGCGGGGCACGCGACGGCCTTGGGACGAAAAAAAGCGGTTCCGTGTCCAGCGCAAGCCGGATGCGGAACCGCTTCTTTTCGTTTCGAGGGGGCTGGGGGAATTCGACCCAAAGGGCGGCGAAGCCGTGACCGTTAGGCGCGTCTTCGCCGCCTTACGGGCATCGCACGCAGAGCGATTCCCCCCAGCCGCCGGAGGCATGTCTTTTCTTTACCACCGCCGGAAGCGGCGGGGCTCGGGCGGGAAAGCCCGGGAGCCGCAGCCTTGGCGGAGAGTCTTTTCGGCGATGGCGGCGGCGTTGCGGACGGGGCCGCTGTCGAAGCCGTAGGTCCGGGCCGCGACGAGGAGCCCTTCAAGGAGAAGGCAGTAGGCGTCGGCGAGCTGATCCGGATCGGAAGCCTCGGCGGCGACGAGAAGCGTCCGTACGTCCGCGCGCAGGGCCGCTTTCTGGTCGCGCACCCGGACGCAGACGGGATGGGCGGGATCAGGGTAGTCCGTCATCAGATGGACGAAGATGTTCCCGCCGTAGTCCGGTTGGGAAACAAGGCCGACGACGAGCTGGAACAACGCCAGCAGCTGGCGGGCCGGTTCGTCGGGATACTGGTCGCGTGCTTCGTTCCAGAGGGTCCGGAACGCCGCCTCCCATTGATCCATGCAGGCCATGACCAGTTCTTCCTTGGAGGGAAAGCAGCGGTACAGCGTCATCTTCTTGATGCCCGCGGCCTGAGCTATGGCATCGACGCTCACGGCCTGAACGCCGTTCCGACGAAAGAGCTGTTCCGCAATGCCGAGGACACGTTCGCGCGTCACGGAGAGAGGGGTGCGCTGACGGCGTTCGGCGTGGGGCGTTTCGGGTGCAGTGCCATTCGTTTCCATAACTTCTCCTGTACGGCAGTCGCCGGCGTGGTGCGTCGGTGCCTTCAAACAGCGTTTCGGCCCGCGGGAGCGTGTCCTGCGGGCCGGTTCCGCCTACAATACCTTGTTGATGTCCCAGCCGTGCGCCGCTGCGGCGCTTTCGGCGGCGGAACCGCCGAGGACGCACACGGTCCCCGCCCGGGCCGCTTCGGCCATGACTTCGGCGAATTCCATGAAGTGACGGCGCGTCGTGCCGAGGATTTCCTCGCGCATCCGCTGGCGCAGGTCGTCGCGGTCGTCCGTCAGGTGGCGGGCCAGAGAAGCCGCGCCGCGCGCGTCCGGCAGCAGATAGGTATCCAGATCGCCGATGGCCCCCACAATGGCGAGCGTCAGGTCGCGGTCGGACAAATCCAGCTTCCGCAGATAGTCCGCCGTGGCGTCATAGGTGGCGAGAGTCTTTTCCACATTGGGATCGCGGTAGGACACCTGCGCCAGCGTGCCGCTCATCCGATCGAGCGAGCAGAACGCGCCGTACGCGCCGCCCTGTACGCGGACCTGATCCCACAGCCAGCCCATCCGGAGATGCCGGGTGATGACGTGCGCGGAGCCGTGCCATTTGTACCCCAGATCATAGATGTTGCAACCCTTGCCCACGTAGTTGACCTGAGCGGGCACGAGAAGAGCCTCGTTGCGCGGCGTTCCGAGCGGATCGAGGGGCAGGGGCACGGAGAAGGCCGTGGGCAGGGCGCGCCCGAGCGCGGCGGCATAGGGCTGGACGGCGGCGAGGGTCTTGGCGTCGGCGGTGAGGTTCAGGAGGGCGTCCTGCCGGTTCAGGATGAGGCCGCGCAGAATTTCCAGATCGGCCCGCACCGAATCCCAGTCGTTGACCACGCGGTCGGAGAGGACGCGGATGGCTTCGAGATAGGTTATGCCGCCGAGGGCTTCGCTGATCCGCCCGGAGAGGCTGTAGGCCGCGCGCAGGCGGGTGATGACCGTGCCGTGCCCGGAGGGGATGAGCGACTGTTCGAGGCGGGCGCGCTCTTCCAGCACCATCTGGGTGAACCGCTGCCGGTTGTCGAAATCGGCGTCGGTGAGGACTTCCGCCATCAGCGCGAACAGATCGTCGGCCTTGTCCGCCGTGGCCTTGCCGCCGAGGCAGAGCTTGGCGACGGGCGTGCGCGCGCCGCGCAGGGTGGCGACGAGGGGAGAGGCGTCCATGCCGCCGGTCTTGGAGGCCAGCAGGGTGCCGAGTTCCACGAAGTCGCGCTTGGAGGTGCCCATTTCCGTGAGGCTGCGGCCCATGAGCGGCACCAGCGGCATGAGTTCGGCGGGCACGGCGTCCAGCGGGAACAGGATTTCCGCGTACAGAATGCCGGATGTGTCGATGTCGTGGGCGAGGACGGCGAGATCGCCCGCCGTCTCTTCGGCCTTGGGAATGGGCGCGTTTTCGCGGGGCAGGTCGCCGAGGGTCAGGCTCGGGATGGCGGCGAGGGCCTCGGGGCTGTCCGGAGCCTGCTGGCTGGCGCGCAGGGCTTCGGTCAGGGCCACGAGTTCCTTGTGGTCGTCGTCGGAAAGCGCGTCGTAGAGACGCTGGAGCTTGGCGGCTTCGGCGGCTTCGCGCTCGGCGGCGAGGTTCGCGTCCGGGGTCAGGATGACCGTGGAGCGGTGCTCGTTGTCGAGGAACCAGCGTCTGATCGCGTCCTCGAAGACCTTTTCGCCGGAGGCGAGGCGGGCCTTGAGGGCGGCGAGGGGCTTTTCCCACGCCAGCGGGGCGATGGGATCGCCGTCGTACAGCCACGTGGCGAGGCTGCGGATCATGGCGGCGAGGCCGCGCGGGAAGCGGCCCGAGTTGTTTTCGCGCAGATCGAATTCCACGCTGTTCACGGCGGCCTCCACGGCCGCGGCGGGCACGCCGTTTTCCGCGAGATCGGCCAGCGTTTCCATGATCAGCATTTCCACGTCTTCGGCGGTGCCGGGCACGATGGAGCGCAGGCCCACGGAAAAGAAGGTCTGGCGCAGATCGGTTTCAAGGCCGCTGCCGGTGAGGTCTTCCCCGAGGCCGGATTCGATCAGCGCCTTGCGGAGCGGCGAACCGGGCAGGCCGAGGAGGATGTGCTCCAGCATTTCCAGCACGAGCAGTTCGCCGGTGTCGGCGGTTTCGCAGGTCAGCCAGTTGAGGGCCACGTGGCCCTTGTCGCCGTCCTCGCCCGCCGCGTAGGGGAATTCGAGCTGGCGGGGCATGTCGAGGCGCGGCTGGAGCGGCACGGCGCTGTCCGTCTCGCGGGCCGTGAAGCGGGAAAGGTAGGGAGCGAGCAGGGCGAATCGCCGTTCCTCGGGATCGTCGCCCCAGAAGAAGAAGCGGGTGTTCGAGGGGTGGTAGTGGGATTCGTGGAACGCCTTGAAGGCCCTGTAGGTGAGCTGGGGAATGACTTCGGGGTTGCCGCCGGAGTCGAGGCCGTAAGTCATGTCCGGAAACAGGGACTGTTGCGAGTGCTCCGCCAGCACGGAATCCGGGGAGGAGTACACGCCCTTCATCTCGTTGTAGACCACGCCCTTGTAGCGGAGCGGGCCGTCGGCGCTGTCGGCCTCGATGTGCCAGCCTTCCTGCTGGAAGCATTTTTCGTCGATGCGGGGGAAGAACACGGCGTCAAGGTAGACGTCCACGAGGTTGTAGAAGTCCTGAAGGTTGGCGCTGGCGACCGGATAGCAGGTCTTGTCCGGGAATGTGAAGGCGTTCAGGAAGGTCTGGAGAGACCCCTTGAGCAGTTCGACGAAGGGTTCCTTCACGGGGTATTTTTCGGAGCCGCACAGGACGGAATGTTCGAGGATGTGGGCGACGCCGGTGGAGTCTTTCGGGGGGGTGCGGAACGTGGCGCCGAAGCACTTGTTTTCGTCGTTGTTGAGCACGGAGAGGAGTTCCGCTCCCGTGGCCTCGTGACGCCAGAGTTTGACGGTTCCGGATACTTCGGAAAGCTGTTCCTCGCGTACGAGGGCAAAGCCGTGGGTATTCACGCTTGTCTCCTTTATGAAAGAGGGCGGGGAAACGGCGCGGCGGCCTTTTTCCCCTCTCCGGGGGCGGCCCCCGGAGCGTTACGATCCGTTCACACGGACGGAAAACTTTTCCGTCCGGCGGCAGGGCGCATACGCATGACGCGGTGCCGTTCACCTTGAATGACATTGACCCGGAGCGGGGTCAAGAGGGGACTCTCAAGGTTCTCATGCGATTCCGGCCCGCGGGCGGCGACGGGGAAGGGACGGCATGTTGCCGGGCGGTCAAAGATGGCGTCCGAAGCGCGCGGCCCCCGGAACACGGCGCGGCGGCCTTTTCCGCCGCGCCCGGAGGGGCGGGCGGGGACGGTCCGTTGCCCGTTCGCGGAACAGGCCGGAATCCCGAGGGATTCCGGCCTGTCGTCATGTCGTTTACGCGTTGCGGCGAGAAGGTCGCGTCGTTTTTCAGTCCGCGAGGGCCGCCGTCAGCATGGCGGCCAGCCGTGCGGCCAGTTCGGCGTCTTCGCCGGGCTTTCTGCCGCTGACCCCGACGCCGCCGATGCAGCGTCCGGTTCCGTCGAAGACGGGCACGCCGCCCGCCAGCGTGGAAAAGCCGGGATCGCAGAAGTCCGCGACCGAGAGGTTTTCCCGGACGAGGCGGTCGTGGAACGCCTCCGTGGGCGATTCCATGCGCATGGCGGTGTAGGCCTTGCTCCGGGCGATGGCTTCGGCGCGTTCGGGCGTGCCGTCCAGACCGAGGAAGGCGGCGAGCTTGCCCGTGCGGTTGACGACGGCGACGCAGACTGGGGCCCCGCCCGAGGCTGCGGCCTCAAGCCGGTTCAGCACGGGCATGAGGGCGCGGAGCGGAATGGCGTTGTTCATGCCTTTCCTTTGGGTTGGCGTTCCATGTATTCGATCAGATCCCGCACCTGCAGGACGGGCATGTCGTGTTGCTCGGAAAAGGCCATGATCTCGGGAAGCCGGGCCATCGTGCCGTCGGGGTTGGTGAGTTCGCACAGGACGCCGTAGGGCGGCAGGCCCGCGAGGCGCATGAGGTCCACGCTCGCCTCGGTGTGCCCGGCGCGTTCGCGCACGCCGCCGGGCCGCGCGCGCAGGGGGAACACGTGCCCGGGATGGTTCAGGTCTTCGGGGACGGCGTCGTCGGCGATGGCTGTGCGGATGGTCCGCACGCGGTCGGCGGCGGAGACGCCGGTGGTCACGCCTTCGGCGGCTTCGATGGAAATGGTGAAGGCCGTGCGGTTCTTGCAGGTATTGTTCGCGACCATCTGCGGCAGGGCGAGACTGCGGACCTTGTCTTCCGGCAGGCACAGGCACACGATGCCGCTGCACTCGCGGATGAGCAGGGCCATCTGCTCGTTGGTGAGGGAGGCGGCGGAAAAGATGACGTCGCCTTCGTTCTCGCGGTCCTCGTCGTCCACGACGAGGACGCCTTTGCCCATGCGGACGGCGTTGACGGCGTTTTCCACGCGCTGGGAGGGGGTGGTGGTGAACTGATGCTGGCTCATGACGGTTCTCCTATCGATGAGGAAAAGGTGCAGCATCAGGGCGGCAGACAGGATCGCCGCGCCGTAGGCGCGGTTCGGGAGTCGTGATTTCTCTCTCGCGATGCGCCCGGAGATACCGGCCGCATCGGCTGTCCATTCTCTTCCATCCGGACTGTTACCGTCGGCGCCGGTTTCTCACCGGCTCTGCTGACCCCTTCACGTGAAGGGCGCTCGCGGGCTTTCCTCGTCGATGCGAGGATTACCGCCGGTGGGGACTTTCACCCCGCCCTGAGAATGTCCGAAGTGTAGGCAGCTCCCCCCGCGCTGTCAATCGCCGCGCGCGAAACGAGGGCGTCTGAGAACTTTTCCGGATGAAGCATGATTTGTATGCACATCGATTGACATCGGTAAACCCTGCTTTATCTATCGGGTACAAGAGTTATCCACAGGAGGTTGATTATGGAAACTACTCGTACTACCGGTTCGTGTTGTGGTCATGGCGCCAACGCCGCTCCCGCTCACCGCACCGCCGCTCCCGCCCAGCAGGGCTACACCCCGGTGGATCAGCTGCACAACGAAATCGACAGACTTTTCGGCGACTTTTTCGGCGGGTTCTTCTCGCCGCGGAGCGTCTTTTCGGGTATGGCTCCCCGCACCCTCGGGGACACCGCTTCCGACATGCTGATCCCCCAGATGGACCTGTCCGTCACCGACGGCGCCTATAAGGCCACGGTCGAACTGCCCGGCGTCACGCAGGATCAGGTCAACATCGAAGTCCGCGACAACATGCTGATCGTCGAGGGCGAAAAGAAAAACGAATCCGAGGACAAGGACGACAAGAAGGGCTACTACCGTATGGAACGCTCCTACGGCTCTTTCCGCCGCGCCCTGTCCCTGCCCGAGGATGCCGAAATCGACAAGATCACCGCGACCCACAAGGACGGCGTGCTGAGCATCGAGATTCCCCGCAAGGAACCGGAGAAACCCGCCGCCCGCAAGATTGAGGTCAGGAAAGGCGAATAAGCGCGCCTGAGGAGGGATATCCTCCCTCCTCGGGCTCTCTTCCTCCAGAGAACGGCGCGAGGCGACAGCCTCGGGGACTTTCAGTATCCCGCGCCCGGCGGCGTGAGTCGCCCAGGCGCATAAACGGCCCATGATGTCATGCCGTTCACCTCGCCCCGGCGTCCCTCCGCCGGGGCCATTGCGGAAACCGGGAATGCTCGTCATTCCCGGTTTTTTTGTTGCCCGCGCTTTTCCGGTCGGATGCTCGCGGAAGAAAAGGCGCTGATTTCCATTCGGAGGGGAAAAGGCATGCACACGGCAAATCTGTACGTTGTGCATGTTTTTTATGGATGTTGAGGGCCGTGCCCGTCCCGCGCCCTGCGGGGAGCGGCGGTTGTGGCGCGTCGGTGGAAGAACGAGGAAACCGTCCGGGGACAGGGAGGAGCGGTATGGGCAAGGGGAGCGTTTCCTTGCTGCTGGCGATGCCGGCGGCGTTTTGCGTTTGCGGAACAGGCGCGGCGGAAGAGGAGCTTGCGCCGGGGTACGACCAATGCACGGACAAGCCCCGGACCGCCAGCGGTTACGGGAATGTGCGGACGAGGCGTTCTGCCGCTGGGGCGTCATCCTGAACGAAAACTATCAGCGTATCATGAAGCGGTGCCCCTACGACACGGACGCGGCCTGTGCGACGTACGCCAGCAGGCTGCGCGAGGCGGAACGGGCGTGGCTGCGCTCTCGCGACGCCACGGCGGCGTTCCTGAGCCAGAAGCCGGGCGGCATCTAGGAGTTGAGGCTTCCGTGTTCGCCGCCGAAGCGACGCGCGCCCAAGCCCGCCTCCTCGCCGTTCCCGAATGGGGTTCCGTTCCGGGAGAGGCTCCTCCGGAAGCGTTCCCTTTTCCAAGAGTCTTCGCCCTTGACGATACAGGCGGAAAAAAGGAAACTCCGGACTTTACAACCATAGAAGGGAAATGCCATGTCCTCCATCCCCATGCGTTCGCTGGTCCGGGGCTTCAAGCCCTATACGGCCGGGCTCTCCATTGATGAAATCCGCGAGAAATACGGCCTTGAACGGGTCATCAAGCTCGCCAGCAACGAAAACCCGCTCGGAACCTCTCCGCTGGTCCGGCACGTGCTGGAAACGCATGCCGGACTGGCCTTCCGTTATCCTCAGGCGGGCAATCCGCGTCTGCTCAAGGCCATCGCCGCGCACCACGGCGTCAGCCCGTCCCGCATCGTCGTGGGCAACGGCTCCGACGAGGTCATCGACCTCCTGTTCCGCATCTGCGCCGAGCCGGGCGTCAACAACGCCGTGGCCTTCAAGCCCTGTTTCGGTATCTACACCACGCAGGCGGCCCTGTGCGGGGTGGAACTGCGGCAGGCTCCGGTCAACGCCGACTTTTCCTTCCCGTGGGACGATCTGCTGAAACTCGTGGACGACAAGACGTCGCTCGTGTTCGTCACCACGCCGGACAATCCCTCCGGCTACACCCCGACGGCGGCGGAACTCGAACGGCTGGCGCGCGCCCTGCCTTCCACCTGCCTGTTCGTCGTGGACGAGGCGTACATGGACTTTACGGACGACGAGGCGAAGCATTCGCTCCTGCCCCGGCTGGACGAATTCCCCAACCTGATCGTGTCGCGTACCTTTTCCAAGAGTTTCGGCATGGCGGGCCTTCGCCTCGGCTACGCCATCGTACCCGAGGAACTCGCCGACCACTACTGGCGCGTGCGTCTGCCCTTCTCTGTGAATCTGATGGCCGAAGAGGCCGGGATCGCCGCACTGGAAGACGCGGCTTTCCATGAAGAAACCCTGCGCGTGGTCCGCGAGGGACGCGCGTGGCTCGCCGCCGAACTGGAAAAGCTGGGCTGCACGGTCTATCCGTCCCAGTCCAACTTCCTCATGTTCGCGCTTCCCGAGCGCGGGCCGGACGCCGCGTCCCTGTTCGAGGGCCTGCTGCGGCGCGGGATCATCCTGCGCCCGCTGACCAGCTACGGCCTGCCCCGGAACCTGCGCGTGTCCATCGGGACCGCCGAAGAAAACGGCATGCTCGTCGATGCCATGCGGGAACTGCTCCAATCATGAACGCATTGCCCATCATCACGCTGGACGGCCCCGCCGGGGTCGGCAAGTCCACGCTCGCCAAGCGTCTCGCCACGCTGTTGAGCATCCCCTATCTGGATACCGGGGCGATGTTCCGCACCATCGCGCTGCGGCTCGGGCCGGGCGCGGAAAAACTGCCCGACGACGAATTGCGGGCGCGTTGCAACGGCTTCCGGTTTCGGTTGCAGGGCACGGGCGAAGGCACCGTCCTGTTGTGCAACGAGGTGCCGGTGGGCCGGGAAATCCGCACCGAAGAGGTGGGGCGGCTCGCCTCCCGCCTCGCCACGTCCACGGTGGTCCGCGATTCTCTGAAGGAAGCCCAGCGCGCGCTCGGGGAAACCGGACTGGTCGCGGAAGGTCGGGACATGGGCACGGTGGTGTTCCCCACGGCGCGCTTCAAGTTCTTCCTCGACGCCCGGCCCGAAGTGCGCGGCCTGCGGCGTTTTGAGGAGCTGCGGGCCAAGGGCGAACCCGCCGATCTCGCGGAGATCACCGAAATGATCCGCCAGCGCGACGAGATGGACCGCAACCGTCCGGTCGCGCCGCTCAAGCCCGCCGCAGACGCGAAGATCGTGGATACGTCCGATCTCGACATCAAGGGCGTCCTCGACACGCTGGTCAACGCGGTCATCGGCTCTCCCTCCGGGGAGACGCGGGCGGCGGTTCCCCCGCCGGTTTCCGACGGCGCGCGCGACGACGCCTTTTCCCACATGGCCGAGGACGGTTCCATCAGCATGGTGGACGTGGGCGGCAAGGACGTCACCAGACGCGTCGCCATCGTGCGCGGCGCGGTGGAGATGAACGCGAATACGCTCGATCTGCTCAAGCGGCGCGCGCTGCCCAAGGGCGACGTGCTGGTCACGGCGCAGGTCGCCGGGATCATGGCGGCGAAGCGGACGTCCGAGCTGATCCCGCTGTGCCATCCCGTACCCCTGAGCTATGCGGACGTGCGTTTCGAGATCCGGGACGAGCCGCCCGCCGTGCTCATCGAGGCGGAGGCCCGGACGAGCGACCGCACGGGCGTGGAAATGGAAGCCATCGTCGCGGCGCAGGTCGCGGCGGCGACGATTTACGACATGTGCAAGGCCGTGCAGAAGGACATGGTGATCCGCGACGTGCGCCTCGTGCACAAGTCCGGCGGGCGCACCGGCACCTTCGAGCGCCGCGAGTCTTCCGGGGGGCGGTCCTGAGCATGCTGGCGTATCCGAACATCAATCCTGTGGCCCTTTCGCTCGGCCCCGTGCAGGTGCACTGGTACGGGCTCATGTATCTGTTCGCCTTTCTCGCCGGGTGGGGTCTGGCGCGCTGGCGCGCGTCGCGTCCGGCGTGGATCGCGGCGGGCTGGAGCGGGCAGAAGGTGGACGACCTGCTCACGTGGATCATGCTCGGCGTGGTGGCGGGCGGGCGTATCGGCTATGTGCTGTTTTACGATCTGCCGTCGTACCTCGCGCAGCCCTCGGAGATTTTCAAGATCTGGAACGGCGGGATGTCCTTCCACGGCGGGTTGCTCGGCGTTCTGCTGGCTGGCCTGTGGTGGAGCCGCCGCGAGAAGAAGCGGTTTCTGGACGTGGTGGACTTCGTCGCTCCGCTGGTGCCGCCGGGGCTGTTCTTCGGGCGTCTCGGGAACTTCATCAACGGCGAGCTGTGGGGCGGCGTCACGGACGGGCCCTTCGGCATGGTGTTTCCCACGGGGGGCCCTCTGCCGCGCCATCCGTCGCAGTTGTACGAGGCCGGTCTTGAAGGCGTGGCGATGTTCGTGATCCTGTGGGCCTTTTCGTCGAGGATCCGGCCCACCGGGCGCGTTTCCGGGTTGTTCGCCGTGCTGTACGGCGTGTTCCGGTTCGCCGTGGAGTTCGTCCGCCAGCCCGATCCGCAGCTCGGCTATCTCGCCTTCGGCTGGCTCACGATGGGGCAGCTGCTCTGCGTTCCCCTCCTCGCCGCGGGCTTCTGGCTGCTGTTCCGGCCTGTAAAATGAAGATTGGGGGAGGGAACCTTTCTGAAGAAGGGCTTCCCTCTCCCCTCCCCCAACCCCCCTCCTCTCTCCCTCCCAAGACTTTTGTGTTTATTGAATCCCTGTTGGCGTGTTTTCGCGTTGGCGGGAGGATTTGGGGGAGGCTGGGGGGAGCCGTTTTGGGGAGAAGGCGGTTTCCGGGCGGGGAAAGGGCGGAGGATGTATCCGTTTGCGGTTGACAAGGCCCGTGTTTCAGGGCACTGTAACAGGTCATTGAATCCGACGCCTTTTGTAAGGAAAGGTGTGGACATATATTTTATGCACTTTGTGAGGAGGCTCCATGGCGAAAGAAGATGCCATTGAAGTTGACGGCGTGGTTCAGGAAGCGTTGCCCAACGCGATGTTTTTGGTTGAGCTTGAAAACGGGCATACGGTGCTCGCCCACATTTCCGGCAAGATGCGCAAGTTCTACATCCGCATCCTGCCCGGCGACCGGGTCAAGGTGGAACTGTCCCCCTACGACCTCACCCGCGGGCGTATCACCTACCGCATGAAGTAACCCCGTCCGGCGTCGCTTTTTCTCCCCCGTGGTATTCGTATCACGGGGTTTTTGTGTTTGCGCCGCCGAAGGAGGAGCCGATGGAAGCCATCCGCAAGGCCTTGGGCGCGCTGGACGCCGCCGGGATTCCGTATAGGCTGGTGGAGCATGAGGCGGTCCTGATCATCGGGGCAATGGATCGTCTGCATCTGGAGAACGGCGGCGTGGTCGCCAAAAACCTGTTCCTGCGCGATGCGCGGGGGCGGCGGCACTTCATCGTGGTTCTGCCCGGACACAAGAGCGCGGACCTCAAGGCGTTGCGCGCCCGGCTCGGGACCAGCGCCCTGTCCTTCGCTTCGGAGGAACGCCTGATGCGCTTTCTCGGACTGGAGAAGGGCGCGGTGACGCCCCTCGGCGTCCTGAACGACGAGGAGCGCGCCGTGGAGGTCGTCTTCGACCGGGAGCTTGCGGACCTTCCTTCCATCGGCGTGCATCCCAACCGCAATACGGCCACCGTCTTTCTCGCCTTCGCGGACCTTGAAGCCCTTGTCCGCGCTCACGGCAACCCCGTCTCCCTCGTCGATCTTCCCTGAGTTCTTCTCAAACCGCCGCTTATTGCGACCGAGCTTTTCCAAGAAGGCCGTCCGATGCCGCATCGGACGGCCTTCTTTCGATAACCGGTTCAACCCCGAAAAGGGATTCGATAAACACAAAAGTCTTTGGGAGATGAGGGGATGGGGTTTGGGGAAGGGGAGGGGAAACTTGTCTCCAGAAAAGTTTCCCCACCCCATCCCCAATCTTCCTCTTTTCCCGCCCCACTCCTACTCGGGCGACTCTTCGCCGTCCTGAAGGAACAGCTCGATGCGGTTGCTGCCGGGCGCGATGCGGATGTCCACGCCGAGATCGAGACAGGGAGCCCCCTTTTTCTCGCGGCACTCGGGCGTGTCCGGCTCGAAATGCGCGTCGTAGGGGTCGGCGTTCGGGGCCGCAAGCTGGGTGAGCGCGTCCCGGATGGCCTGCGCGCGGACGCCGGAATCGACGCTGAGGATCGGATCGTCCTCGTATACGGGGCCGTCGTCGCCGAGCATGGCGTGCTTGTAGCCCTTGGCCGCCAGTTCCCCGAACAGCCGATCCAGCGTGCCTTCGCTGAGCGGCGCGATGAGGGAAAGGCCGACGATGCTCGATTCCGTGTCCTTGTACAGGGAAATGACGCCCTGCCAGAGCACTCCTCCGCTCGACAGCGAGGTCTTGATCGAAACGTTCTGGCTGTCGTTGTAGCTCTCGCGGCGCAGGGGAATGCCGTACCTGAGGCAGTCCTTCTCGCCCATGTCTCCCCGGAACGTGTCCAGCAGCGGACCGACGGAGACGGTTTCCGGCGGGTTTCGATCGGGATCGCGGGCAAGGCCGCGATCCTTTTCCTCGCCGTCCGCGATGAACAGAGGCTCGTTGCCGCGAAACACCTCAAGCGTCGGATCGGGCATGCAGCTCGTGTCCAGCCTGTCCTCGGGCTGAAGCTCCTGCTTCACCGGAAAGCTCAACAGGTAGTCCCCCATGTCCGCCTCAAGGAAAAAACACGGCTCTTCGGGGAGCGTGACCGAAACCTGCTGCTCCATGTCCAGACGGCCGCTCAGCTTGCGCTCGACCCATTGCTGGTGGGGGGTCTGACACCACAGGGAAAATGCTTCGACGGGGTAATCCATATGGTTGGCGAGCTTCGCGGCCAGCGCGGCGGGCGCACCCGCCAGAAGGACGGCCAGAGCGAGCAGCGCGCCAAGGAACGCCCCGCCTTTGCATCCCGGATCATGCGGCCTCGCCGGAACGTCCTCCACCCGGACGCCGGACAGGCGGAAAGGCACATTCATGGAGCCTCCTGTATGTGGAACAATTTTTTGAATGCATGCAGCGTGTATACCATAGGCTGTCCGTACTCAAAACCGATTTTTAACCGTGTTGTGTCAGCCGATTAGATATCCCCGCCCCCCAACGGTGCGTTTTTTTCGGATCTCTTCGGCGCGCTTGGGGCCCCATGGCGAAAGCGCGTGCCGTCTAGCGCAGTTGCAGTTCCACCTGAGCGGTTCCGGCCCGGACGAGCGGCGAACCGCCCTTGACCGCGAGACTGATCCGTTTCGCCAGACCGGGAGACTGCCGCAGCAGGAGGGCGCGCACCTGTTCCGCGCGGCTGCGGGCCAGCGTCTCCAGATCGGCCTTACCCACGTTTTCGAGCGCCTGAAGCCGTTGTTCCATGACGTCCGGCTCCTCGTTCTTCCGGTCGTTTTTCCCGGCGGGCGACGCCTTGTAGACCTGCCGCAGCAGCCGTTCGTATTCGGCGGGCTTCAGGGACGCCTCGGCGCTTTTTCCGCCTCGGGCCCGCACCTTGCGGAGCACGCGCTGACGCTTGAGGCCACGCGTATCGCTGGTCGGTTCGTACATGCCGATCAGTTCGATTTTGACCTTGGGGTAGGACTCCAGCGCCTTGGCGATGCGCTTGAGGCGTTCCCGCGCGGCGGGATTGAGCCGCGTTTCCCCCGGCGGGAAGGCGACGAGCTGCACGGCGGGATCGCTCGGCGTGACGAGGCTCACGATGCCGCCGAGCAGGGCGAACGGCGAGGTGACCACCTTGGCGAACAGGCCGCCCACGGCCTTGCCCACCAGTCCGCCCACCTGCATCGCCGACGCGTCCAGCCGCCCGGAGACGGGCAGGTCCAGCGTGACGTTGCCGCGCAGATCCTCCAGAAGCGCGAGGCCGAGCGGCAAGGGATAGTCCGGAGCGCCGGGACGGGTGTCCTTGGGGCCGAGCACGGGTTTTTCCAGCTTGATGCGGTTGTCGAGGGTGAAGGTCCAGCCGGACGTGCGGAAGACGCTTTCGAGGTCGAGCCTTCCCTGAAGGACGGGATAGCCCAGATAGGTCTTGGCGTAGGCGGAATAGCGGGCGAGATCCACGCCCTTCGCGGTGAAGTCCAGCGCGGCGGCGGGAGGCGTCGAAAAGGGATTGAGTTTGCCGGACAGGGTGATCGGCGCGCCGCCGAGCTGCCCTGTCAGCACGACGTCCGCCATGCCGGAGGAGGTCAGGTTCGTGAACGTCGCGTCGATGTCCTGCACGGCGGCTCCGGCGGCGTGGAGCCGATCCCGGAAAAGGAGGGCCGCGTCCTGAAGGCGCAGCTTGGAGACGGCGAAGGTGAAGGGGGAACCGCCGCCTTTGGAGCCGGGATTCAGGCATTCGACGATGTCCAGCGTTCCGGAAGGCGTCAGGGCCACATCCATGCGGAGACGATCCGCCAGTACGTCCCCGGCTTCGAACGTCCCGGCGGACGAAAAACGGAGCTTGTCCACGGCAAGCCGTCGGAGCGTCGCATAGGTCTTGCTGCTGCGGGCATCCTTTATCGTCGCGTCGCGCGCGGTGAAGGCCCCGGTGGCCCGGATGCCGAATGTTTCGCTCTGTTCCTCCACCTCGGCGTCGAGGCCAGCGTCGAACGTTCCCGAAGGGGAGAGCCCGATCAGGCCGCGCAGAGGGCGGGCCAGCAGGTCAAGGGGCAGGCCCGAGGCGTCGAGGCGGGCGGAAACCCGCAGCGGTATGGGGCGCAGCGTTCCCTTGGCCTTGAGCGCGTTGCCGGGAGCGGTGCCGCCGCCGAGGGTGAAGCTGACGGACTGGCGCAGATCCTGCGTCAGAGGGCCGGTTGCAAGGCTGAGGTTCTCGACGAGGACGTTTTGGGTGTCCCGTATCGTGCCCTGGGTCAGGCTGAAGGCGTCGGCCTTGAGTTTCCAGCCGGTGAGAACGGTTGCCGCGGCGTCGGGCAGGGCGGAGGCGACCAGTCCGGCGGGGAGATTCGTCCTGACGGCGGGCGTTCGCTTCGCGGGCGTCGGCTTCGCGCCGGGGATGGCGAGTTCCACGCCGTCGGCGGTGGAGACGCGCAGGGTGGGTCCGGTGACGGACAGTTTCCTGACGGAGGCGGTCCGGGCCCGCGTGTCGAAGTTCAGGCCGCCGCACGCGAGGGCCCGCACCCGGACGGCGGGCGTGCCCGTATCCTTTCCGGCCTTGCGGTCGGCGGCGGACAGGCTGTTGCCGCGCCCGAAGGAAAGGTCTTTCAGCGATGCCTCGGCATTGCTGACGGCGAGGTAGGGTGCGCTCGGCGGCTGGGCCGCGCCGTCCGCTTCCTCTGTCCGGCCCGTTCCGAAGCGCACGCCGCCCTTGACCGCCACGCGTCCGAGGATGTCGCTGAGGGGCGTGCCGCCGAGCAGCGGGCGGAGCACGATCAGGGGCAGGTCGTCCACCCACAGGTCGGCGTGCAGGCTCGGCGGGTTGAGCGTGCCCTCGCCGTCCACGGCGAGCACGCCTTCGGTGCTGATGCCGAAGGACAGCCGCATGGCCGTCCGTGCGCCGGGCCGGGTGGAAAATTCGGCGATGCGCCCGTCCACGCCGGTGATCTCGATGACCTGCGTGTCCGCGAGCGCGGCGTCGGCCCACGTGAAATCGGAATTGCGGAGGATGAGGTCCGCGCCTTCCACCACGAAGGGAGTATCGTCGGGCGTGCCTTCGGGGCCGAGCCACGCCTCCCAGTCGATGCGGCCCACCTCGTTGCGGCTGACGCGCAGGTACAGGCCGTCCAGCTCCATCTCCTCCAGCCGGATGCGGCGTTCGGACAGGGTGAAGTCGTCCAGCTTCGCGTGCCCCCTCCGGAGCCTGCCGATCACCGAGCCTTCGGGGCTGGCGATTTCCACGTCCGCGACCAGCACCGTGCCGGAGAGGCTGGTCGCCACGAGGCCCGGACGGGGCTGCGACAGGGTGAAGGCAATGTCCGCCTCCACGGTGCCGCTGTTGAGGCGCAGGGGGGTGAATTCCGTGAGGTATCGCCGGAAGTGCTCCATGTGCAGCGGGGCGGTGCGGATGGCGAAGACGGTGCGGACCGTGTCGGCGTCGGGCTCGATGCGGCCTCTGACCTCGATGGGCGTGCCGTTGACCCGCGCCGTGAGCGTGGGGGCGAAGGGCGTGTCTTTGGAGGGCAGGAGCGGGGCGTTGAAATCCACGTTACTGATGGTGTGGGTGATGCCCACGGGACCGTCGCGCAGGATGACGGTGCCGCCCCGCAGGTCCAGATCGCTGAGGGCGAACAGCGGCGCGCTCGGCGTTTCGGGAGCGGCTGCCTTTTCGGGCAGCAGCGCGGAGAAGGAGAAGACCCCGTTGCCGAGGTAGAGGATGTCGAGCACGGGGTTGAAGACCCGCAGCGACGCCTGCACCGGAGCGGCGTTCTCGAACGGGCGCAGGTGGGGGATGAGTTCCAGCTTTTCGATGGTCAGGAGCGCGCCGTCGCCGCCGTCGAGGTAGGGGACGCGGACGCCGCGCACGGAGACGGCGAGGGTGAAGGGATTGACCCGCACGGATTCGAGCGTGACCGGGGCATTGACGGCGGCGGAAAGCTGGCTTTCGAGCACGCCCCGCAGCACGGTGGGCGGCAGGGCGGTGACGAGCAGGGTCCACAGCGCGCACAGGATCGCGACGGCGAACAGGAGAGCGCGGCGGCCCCGGGCGAAGCGTCGGCCCTTGCGCCGGGCCTTGTCTTCCTCGGCCTGTTCGACGATGGGGGGGAGCGGCGCGGGCCGGCGGGCGGCCTTGTTCGCGCGGCGTCGCTGGGTGCGCTTTTTTGAAGCCATGAGGGCCTGCCGTGGGAGCCAGTCCTTCCCGTGGGAAAGGCTTATGAAAAAGGGGGGAGGTTGCCCTCCCCCCCTTGGGATTGTCGCTGTTAGCGGCGGTCGCCGAGGAGGCGGAGCAGCATGAGGAACAGGTTGATGAAGTCGAGGTACAGGGTCAGCGCGCCGAGCAGCGCGCCGCGCCGGATGGCGGTGGCGTCGTCGAGCGGGGCGTTTTCGCCGAACGCGCGGATCTTCTGGGTGTCGTAGGCGGTCAGGCCGGTGAAGATGATCACGCCGATGGCGCTGATCACGAAGGCCATGGCCGAGCTCTGGAGGAAGATGTTCACGATCATGGCGATGATCAGGCCGAACAGGCCCATCATCATGAAGCTGCCCATGCCGGTGAGGTCACGCTTGGTTACGGTGCCGTAGATGCTCATGCCGCCGAACATCGCCGCGCAGGTCACGAACGTGGACATGACGGAAGTCTGCGTATAGACGATCAGTACGGAGGACAGGAACGCGCCCATCAGCGCGCTGTAGACGATGAACAGGGCCGTGGCCGCGAAGGCGGACAGGCGGGAGATCATGCCGCTGAGGACCATCGGCAGGGCGAACACGGCGATGGCGAGGATGATCATGCCGAAGGTGTTGCCGAAGATGGCCGAGAGCAGGACCGGGGAGCTGGCGACGAAAAAGGCGGTTCCGGCCGTGACCAGCAGGCCCACCGTCATCCACTGGTACACGTGGCGCATGAAGACGGATGCGACGCTCAGGTTGGTGGCCCTGGTGGTATCGCGCAAACTTTCCATTGAAGAAACCTCCGAAAAAAGGGGGTTGACGTTCTGAAATACCTTGGGAGATCATAGTCATTAAAAGGCCGATACGCAAGTGTGCGGCATTCCAGTCTCAGCGGATTTCCTGCCGGTACTGCAGCGACTGGCGCAAGGTTTCGCGGTCCATGAATTTGACTTCCGCGCCGAGGGGAATGCCCTGTGCGAGCCGCGTGACCGTGACGCCGGGAAAGCGGCGGTTGATGAGGCTGCGGATGAGCGCGCCGGTGGTTTCCGCCTCCACGGTCGCGCCGAGGGCGAGAATGACCTCCCTGACCCGTCCTTCGTCCAGTCTCCGGGTGAGGCGGTCGAGTTCGAGGCTTTCCGCGCTCAGGTTGTCGAGCGGGGCGAGCAGGCCGCCGAGAATGAGGTAGCGGCCCTTGTAGAACGCGCCTTCCTCCATCGTCAGCATGCTGTCCCATTCGGAGACGACGCACAGCAGTTCGTCGCTGCGGTCGGCGTCCGAGCAGACCGGGCAGGGATCGGTTTCGGTCAGCGCCCCGCAGCGGGAGCACAGCCGCAGGTTGTCCCGCAGGTCGTGGATGCCCTTGCCGAGCCGCCGCGTTTCGGCCTCCGGCCACTTCAAAAGGGTCATGGCGACGCGCATGGCCGACTTCGGCCCGAGGCCGGGCAGCCGCGCCAGTTGTTCCACAATCGCCTTCAACGGTTCCGGTATTCTGTGGTCCATGATTCCTCGTTTGGGGGAGAGGAGGAGGGGGGAGGGGCCGCCCTTCAGGGACACGACAACCCGCCATCCACGGCTGGACGACGGGCAGTTTGCGGCCCACCGGGGGCGAAACGTATGGCCTTCGCGCCTCCCGTCTCCAAAACACGAAAGTTTTAGGAGGGAGAGGGTGGGGTTTGGGGAGGGGGAGGGAAGCCCTTTTCAAAAGGGTTCCCTCCCCCTCCCCAATCTTCATCTTCCTTTTTCCATTAAATAATGCCGGGCAACTTGATGCCGCCGGTGATGGCGCTGACTTCGCGGTCCATGGTGGCGCGGCCTACGCGGATGGCTTCGTTGACGGCGGCCAGGACGAGATCCTGAAGCATTTCAACGTCGCCGCCTTCAAGGGCCTTGGGATCGATGGTGATGGACTTGATGTCCTGCTTGCAGGTGGCGACGACCTTGACCATGCCGCCCCCGCTGGAGGCTTCGACGGTCCGTTCGGCCATTTCCTGCTGCATTTTGGCGATTTTGTTCTGCATGACGCCGGCCTGGCGTACAAGATCATTCATGTTGCGCATGCTGAGCTCCTTGAAAGGATCGGTTGGGAGAGGATTCCCTTAACCCCGCGTCTGCTCCACCGGGATACATCGTAAGAGAGAAGCGTCGAAAGTCTCGGCGAGAGACTTGATCACGGGGTGGGAGGCAAATTCTTTTTTGAGTTCGGCCTCGGTCTTGTGCAGCCGTTTCGGGGGGGACACCTGTACGGCGATCGCCCTGCCGGAATACTCGCTTGCCAGATGTTCCAGTTCGGCGAGCCGGGAAGAGGCCACGAGCTGTTCATACTGGATGGCGCTGGTTGTGGCAAGGGCCAGCACGCCTTCCGTAAACGTCCCGTTCGCCTGCGTAAGCGCCGGAAGCGACAGGAGGCCGTCCCGCTGGTTCTTGCGGCAGAATTCCACGAAGGAGCCCCATTCCGCGTTTTCCGGTTCGGAAACGGCGTCCGGGGACGGTCCGGGTTCGGCGGGCCGGGATTGCGGCATATCGTCCAGCGGGTGCGGCGCGTCCGTGGGCGGCACCGAGGACGCGGGGGCCTCGGCGGACGGGGTGGACGTTTCCCACGGCGGCGTGCCTTGCAGGGTGTGCTGCGGCATGGCGGGCCGGGGCGTCTCCGTGTGGGCCGGTTCCGGACGGGGCGGTTCGGGCCGTGCCGACGGGCGCGGCGGCATGCTCGGACGCGGGGGGACCGCAGGCCGCGAAGCAGCCGGAGACGGCGCGGGACGCGGCGGTATCCCCGAGGGCCGTGAAGATTCGACCGGAGCCGTGGAGGCCGCCGGAGGCGCGGAAAACGCGGGCCGCGCGGACGGTACGGGGGCCGGGGGCGCGGGGGGGACGTCCGGGGAAGCGGGGGCCGAAGGCGCGGACGGAGCGGAAGGCATTGAGGGCGCGGGGGCGTTGCCTCCGGCGGGGCTTCCTCCGGGGGACGGCACGGCGCGCGAAAGGGTTTCCAGCGACACGAGGCGCGGCAACAGGGCAAGATTCAGGAGCAGCAGCTCCAGCGCGGCGGAGGGCTCAAGGCTGGTGAGCACCTGCCGCTGGCTTTCCAGCACCATCTGCCAGGCCGCATGGATGTAGCCGGGATCGAACTGCGGAGCGAGGTCCATGAGCCGCCGTTTTTCGGCTTCCGGCATGTCCAGCGCGGAGGCGGCGGCCGCTCCGGCCTGACGGATCAGGAACAGGTTGCGCCACAGCGTCGCCAGTTCGCGCAGGAAGAAGCCAAGGTCCACGCCGCGTTCCAGCAGTTCCTGCGTCAGCGCGGCGACCGCGAGGCAGTCCTGCGCCTTGAGGGCGTTGAGGAGGCGTTCGTACAACTCCTGCCCGGCGAGGCCGAGGACGCTGCGGGTGGAGGCTTCGGTCAGCTCGTCGCCGCCGAGGGCCAGCGTCTGGCCGAGCAGGGACATGCTGTCGCGTACGCTGCCCGCGGCGCGGCGCGCGAGAAGGCGGACGGCGTTTTCCTCGAAGGGAATGCCTTCCTTGTCGAGCACGCGCGTCAGATGGGCCATCAGTTCGGCTTCGGGGATGGCCTTGAAGATGAAGTGCTGGCAGCGGCTGACGATTGTGATCGGAAATTTGTGGGCCTCGGTGGTGGCGAGGATGAAGGTAGCGCGCGGCGGCGGCTCCTCCAGCGTCTTGAGCAGGGCGTTGAAGGACTCGCGGGTCAGCATATGCGCTTCGTCGATGATGAAGACCTTGTAGCGGCCTTCCATCGGCGCGTAGGCGATGGCCTCGCGCAGGCGGCGGGCGTCGTCGATGCCGCGGTTGGACGCGCCGTCGATTTCCACCACGTCCACGTGGTTGCCCTGCGTGATGCGGCGGCACTGCTCGCACTGGTTGCAGGGCTCGCCGGTGGGGGCGTGCTCGCAGTTCAGCGCCTTGGCGAAGATGCGGGCGATGGTGGTCTTGCCCACGCCCCGGGTTCCGCTCAGCAGATAGGCGGGCGCAACCTTGTCCTCGGCGGCGGCGCGGGAAAGGATGGCCTTGACGGTCTCCTGTCCCGTGACTTCGGCGAACGTCTGCGGACGGTAGCGGGCGGCGAGGGAAGCGTGGCTCATGCGGGGCACCGGGAGAAAAGGTTGTCGGCGGGGCCGGGAGAAACGGGGGAGGAAGGCCCTCCCCCGGAGCGGACTAGAACGTGTAGTTGGTCAGCCAGTGGCTGTAGCGCGGATCCTGGCCCTTGATGGCCTTGAAGTAGGCGCTCTGGAGGGCCTTGGTCACCGGGCCGGCATGGCCTTCGCCGATGGTGTGGTTGTCGAGTTCGCGGATGGGCGTCAGTTCGGCGGCGGTGCCGCTGAAGAACGCCTCGTCGGCGTAGTAGACTTCGTCGCGGGTGAAGAGCTGCTCTTCCACGGTGTAGCCGAGGTCGCGGGCGATCTTGATGATGGAGTCGCGGGTGATGCCGTCGAGGATGGCGGTCAGCGGCGGGGTCTTGATGACGCCGTTGCGGACGATGAAGAAGTTTTCGCCGGTGGCTTCGCAGACGTAGCCGTTGGTGTCGAGCATCAGGGCTTCGTCATAGCCGTCCTGCTTCACTTCCATCTTGGCGAGCACGGAGTTCACGTAGTTGCCGGCGGCCTTGGCCTTGCTCATCAGGGTGTTGACGTGCATGCGGGCGAAGGAGCTGGTCTTCACGCGGATGCCCTTTTCGAGGGCTTCGGCGCCGAGGTACGCGCCCCATGGCCACACGGCGATGATCAGGTGCGTGGGGTTGTTGCCGGGGAACACGCCCATGTCGCCTTCGCCGGCGAAGGCGAGAGGACGGATGTAGCCTTCGGAAAGCTTGTTCGCCACGACGGTGTCGACGATCGCCTTGGAAATCTCGTCGGCGGTGTAGGGCATGCCGAGGTTGAGAATTTTGGCGGAGTTGACGAGGCGCTTGGAATGCTCGGGCAGACGGAAGACGGCGGAAGAGCCGTCAAGGCAGGCGTAGGCGCGAATGCCTTCGAAGACGCCGGTGCCGTAATGGAGACCGTGGGCAAGAACATGGACCTGAGCCTGATCCCAGGGGACCAGTTTCCCGTCAAACCAGATGAATTCCGTTTTCTGAAGCATGGGGATTACCTCTGTGACCCCGAAGGGCGAATTCGTTTGTGCGCTTCGATAGATGAAGCGTTGCGATCCATTACGCTAAGTGAAACCGGAGCGGGGGTCAAGGGTTCCGCCCGGCTTCTCGGGAAAATCCTTTCTTTGCCGCCCGGATGCGACTGCGGCGCGCTTCACTTTTGGGACGAAGCCACGTAATCTGGCGTCCCCTGCCGGGGAATGCACGCCAACAAAGGGAAAACAATGGATCAGCCTCTGCCTTTTGAAATCCCCACCGTGACGGTCCTCCTCCAGCCGGAGGAGCAGGTCATCGAAATCCCCCGCCACAAGGTGAAGAACGTCAAGCTCCTGCTCAAGCATTTGGGCATCCGCGAATGCACCGTGCTTGTGGCCCGGGGGCGCGAGCTGCTCACGCCGGATCGCGCCGTTCTGCCCCATGACAATCTCTTGGTCCGCAAGGTGACGTCGAGCGGGTGATGGAACGGCGTTTCCGCACGCGAAAGGGAGAAATCCGGGACCGGATTTCTCCCTTTCGTTTGGCGTCGGAGAGGTCAGCGCGCATCAATACATGGGCATGATCGGCATGAGGCCCATCATGTTCTGGTGATGGTAGCCGCGCATCATGCCGTGCCCGCGCATCATGCCGTCCATGCCGGAGCCGCCGCGCATCCCGTAGCCGGGCATGCCGCGGTGCATGGGGCAGGGCGTATAGCCGTCGGAGCAGGTCCCGCGCGGGATGGCGATGCCGACTTCGCTGGACAGGCGGTCGGCCATCGTGTCGTGCACCTTGATCATCTGCGTGTGCAGGGCCGCGATTTCGGCGGCGAGCTTGGCGATGGCCTCGTGGTCCATGTTGGGCATGGAGGCCATGGTTTCGATCTGGATGCGCTTGGCCATCATCTGTTCGCGCAGGGGCAGCATGGCCTCTTCGGCGGCCTTGATGATTTCGTTGTACTTGGCCTGTTTTTCGGGCGTCAGGGCCCGATAGTCGGCGTTGTTGTCGAACGAGCTGACGGGCGGCATCATGCCGTCTTGGGCGGCGGGGACCGCCTCCTCGGCGTGGGCGGGCAGGGCGCAGGAGAGGGTGGCCGCAAGAGCCACGAACAGGAACGCCTTCAAGTAGGTACGCATATCCCAAACCTCCGGTTGAATGTCGTTTCCGAAAGCATAGGGAGGCGGGCGGGACGAAACAATGATTGTTTCGATGAGAGGGGGACGGCGGGAAAAGGACACAAAAAAAGGCCCCGGAATTCCGGAAGCCCTCTCGTATGACTGGTCGGAGCGACTGGATTCGAACCAGCGACCCCCTGGTCCCAAACCAGGTGCGCTACCAAGCTGCGCCACGCTCCGTACGACTCACGCCGCCTTGCGGGAAGGCGGCGTGAGCATCATCAAATCAAACTATTTCGCGATGACGCGGAAGTCGTCGCGGCGGTTCTTCGCCCAAACGGCGGGACCGGTGCCTTCAACGGCGGGACGTTCCTTGCCGAAGGAGATCATTTCCATCTGGTCGGGGTTCACGCCGAGCATGACGAGGTATTCGTAAGCGGCGCGGGCACGACGTTCGCCGAGGGCGAGGTTGTATTCCTGGGTGCCACGGGCGTCGCAGTTGCCTTCGATGCGCACGCGGATGCTGGGATAGGCTTTCATCAGCTCGGCCTTCTGGCGGAGCATGTCGCGGGATTCGGCCTTGATGTCGGACTTATCAAAGTCGAAGTACACGACGCCGTCGGAAATGGCCTGAGCGGCGCGTTCGATGGCGGCGGCGGCAGCGCTGTTGTCTTCAACGGGAGCGGCGGGAGCCACATCGGCGCCAGTCTGCTTCTTGGCGCAACCAAAACCGGCGCCCATAGCCACAACGAGGGTCACAACGAGAGCCAAACGTTTGAAAGTGTTCATCTCTTTTTCCTCCTGAGCGAGACTCGCCCGCACAGAAAAACGGTTGATAAAATTCCTTCTTCCTTGCGCGTACTACCCTGCACACGCAAGGGCTGAAGGTTATTCCGGCAAACCTGTATTGTCAAGTTGGTGGGGCGTCTTTTCGGTTGATTTCCACGCGAATTTTCCTGCGCGAAAACCGGTTGCGAAGAGTGCGAACCGCCTCTCGCGCCTCTCGAAAAAACGCCCGTTCCTCCGTCAAGCTCCGCTAGCGCGGGATGGCTCCCCAACGCGGGAACGAGGCGTCGCCGCCGCCCGTGGGAACCTTCTTCGCGTCGCCGCCGTGGCGGGTGGTCAGATAAATCTGGTTCGGGCCGCTGCGGTTGGACGTGAAGGCGATGAAGTAGCTGTCCGGAGCGAAGGACGGCAGCACGTCGTTGCCGGGGCCGAAGGTCACCTGCTGTTCCGCGCCGGTGGTCAGATCCTGCACGAAGATGCGGTTCCCGGCCGAGGTCAGGCGCGAGAAGGCGATCAGGGTGCCGTCGGGGCTCATGCTCGGTTCGGTGTTGTAGTTGCCCTGCTTGGTCACGCGGGTGACGCTGCCGGAGCCCATGTCCTTCATGAAAATCTGCGGTCCGCCCATGCGGTTGGACGTGAAGGCCATCTTGGTGCCCGCGGCGTCGAAGGTCGGGGACACGTTGATGGTGCCGTTGGCTTCCAGCGTGCGTTCCTTCTGGAAAGCATGGTTGAGCAGGAAGATGTCGGGGTTCTTGCCGGTGGAGAGGCTCACCGCGACCTTGTTGCCGGGCGTGAACGTGGGGCCGATGACGGTGTTGCCGGGGAAGCGGATGCGCTGGACCCGGTTGGTCATGCGATCCCACACGCCGAGGGCGTGGCTCTTGTCGTCCATATGGCCGAACACGATGAAGCGGCCGTCCAGCGACCACGAGGGCGACATGGCGATGCCGGGGATGTCCGTGATCTTGCGGAGGTTGCGGCCGGTGGGCTTGGTGATCCACACGTCGCGCTTGTTTTTGCCGCTGTTCTTCACGAAGGCCAGCGTGGCGAGGAAGAAGTCGCCGTGGCCGGTGAGGGCCTTCATGAGGTCGGCGCAGAAGCGGTCCGCGACGTCCTGCACTTCGCCCTTGGTCACGCCGCTGTAGGCGTTGCCGAACACGAACTGGCCCGAATAGGTTTCATAGACGCGCAGTTCCACGGTGGACCCGGAACCGTCTCCCTGAGGCCATCCGGCGGTGACGAGCAGGTCCGCGCCCGCGAGCTGGAAGCGTTTGAAGTCCACGTTCGGGGGCTGGTAGCCGGGCATGACGGTGCCGCCCAGCACGGCCTTTGGATCGGTGATGCGCATGAAGGGCAGGAAGCTCAGGTTGTCGTTGATGGCGGCGTCCAGTTCCTTGCCGAGTCCGTGTGCCGGCTGCCCGCTGCTGAGCGGAGCGGCCATGGCCAGATTGACGATGTTCTGGCCCGGCCCGTAGATGTCGATCTGCATCGCGGCCTTGGCGGGACCGGCGCAGAGCGTCACAAGGCCGAGCAGAAGCAGCACTTGGGAAAACAGGCGAAATGGTTTCATGATGCCTTTCAGGGGGTTGGGGTGAACGGGTCAGGCCCTTGCGGGGGGCTCTCCTGCCGTTTTTTCCGTAAAAAGGTCTCCCGTTTCGAGCCACGGAAGACCTTTGCTTGCACGCGGCGACTTTAGATCAATTGTTTTTGAGGGTAAAGAGGAGACGCATGGTCATGGGTTCGGAACCCGCCGGGCGCGGGGGAATGACGCCCTCCCGGATCACCCCGGTGAGCACGGCGTTGTCCACGTCGGCGCGGCCCGAAGACTTCGAGACGGACATCTGTTCGATGCCGCCCGTCTCGTTGATCTTGAGGGTCAGCTCAACGGTGTGTTCGCCGTGGACGCCCTGCGGAACCTGAATGTAGGGCTTGGCCCGGAACATGATTTCCTCGGCGTAGCTGCGCTGCTTGGGCGTCGTCTGTTCCTGCGTCGCGCTGTTCCTGAACGCGCCCTGATCGGTGACGAAGGTCAGGTAGACTTCGGTGATGGCACCGTACGGCGGAGCGGGGAAGGTTCCCGCGCGCACGACGGCCTGGCAGGGGGACTCGTCGAGTGCGGCGTTGCCCGACTTGCGGCTGGCCTCGCAGTACAGGGGGCGTCCGTCGCTGCCGATGCGCAGGTCGATGGTCACCACGCCGGAAGCGCCTGCGGGGGGCTGCCAGACGGGGAGCAGTTTGACGAGGACTTCCCCGGCGTAGCCTCCGGCGGAATCCGCCCCGGCCACGAGCGGCATGCCCGTGGGGGCGTTTTCGGCCATGCCCGGCCATGCGGAGCAGATCACGAATCCAAAAGCGGCCAGCGCACTCATTGCCTTGCGCATCGTTCGCTCCTTTTGCTTGTTTGTTGAGTTCGATAAGGCCCTTCTACCCAACCCCCCGCCAAAACGCCAGCCCTTGAGACGGTGGCGGGCGGCGGAGCGGCGCGAAGGGGCGGGGGACGCCGCCGGGGTATGGGTGTATAAACCTTTCTGAATAAAGGTTTATCCTCCCTTCCCCCGGACCCCCAT
>CAUHBW010000003.1 GCA_959604115.1 uncultured Bilophila sp.
GAAAGGTTCTCTCCCCCTTCCCCAAACCCCATCCCCCTCACTCCCAAGACTTTCGTCCTTATCGAATCCCTCTTGAATGCTTTCCCGCTCATCAAGGGAATCAATGCCGCATTGGAGCAAAAGAAGAAAAAACCACGCTTTCAGTTCTTCAACGCGCGCGAGAGAGACCTGTTCTCCAGTCCGAAACATGAAAGCGTAAGCTGGCGCGTATAACTGACCTAAAAAAGAAAGGACGTATCATTACACCAAGGGAAAGCCGCAAGCGGGGATTCGATAAGGTCAAAAGTCTTTGAAGAGGAAGAAGAGGGGGTACCGGGGGAGAGGAAGGGGAAACTTTCTACAGAAAGTTTCCCCATCCTCTCCCCCGATTCGTCTTCCTTCACATGATTTCCCACGGATGCCAGCCGACCTTGCCGTCCCACCCGAAATACGGCCTTCGCGCGGCGACGAGACGTTCTCCCGCAAGCAGCCGGATGGCGACCGGCGGCGTGGCCAGCCGGGAGGCTTTCCTCTTCGCCCCCTCAAGCGTCCCCTCGTACGCCTCCTTCCTGCCGTCCCCCAGATGAATGGTGAACTGAACTTCTGTTTTCATATATAAGCCTCCTGTTAAGCCAATAACGGAGGCATGTTCTAAGACAAAAAAAACTTTTTTTCAAGAAATGCGCGACATAAACGGCTTTTCCGTCGTTTTTCCGCACCGTTCCGTACCAACGCCCCATGACGCAGTATACTGCGTATTTTCTTCCAAACAACGGTTTGGTCGCACAATCAATAAAATCGTCACACAGGAGCCGCCGTTCCGTCATATGAGGCGTCTAGGTTCCACCTTGTCCCACTCCCTTACCGGAACAAACAAGGAGAACCTCCATGAATGCCGATTGCAGCCGCCGTACCTTTCTGCTGGGCGGGCTCGCCGCCGGAGCCGTCCTGATGGCGGGGAAAAACTTCCTCCAGCCGACCTTTGCCCACGCCGCCGGAGAAGCGGTCAGCCTCGACGCCGTCGTGAACATGACGCCCGAGGAGATGGCGAAAAACTCCACCTACGTGATGGCGGCGTGGAAATACCTTCAGGATGCCGCCGCCGAAATCAGGAACGCCTCCCTGCGCGCCGCCGTGCAGGACATTCTGAACAACCCCGCTCCCCTGCTCGCGGAAGGCGACGCCAAGGCCATCATGGCGGAACTGAAGGGGCAGGGCCTGCTCGCCGCCGACGCCAAGACCGTGTTCCCCGCCTGCGCCAGCACCAAACGAAGCCCGCAGCCCTTCTTCACCGCGCCCGGCAGCGGCTGGAACAGCCACCACAGCTACCCCGGCGGACTGGCCACGCATACCGCCCTGAACGTCGCCTCCTGCAAGGCGCTGTACGACAACTACGTCGAAGTGTCCGGCCTCGAACTGGATCGCGACGTGGTGCTGGCCTCACAGCTGCTGCACGACCTGCACAAGCCGTGGGTGTTCCAGTGGCAGCAGGACGGCACCTGCCGCAAGGAGGAAACCCTCGCCGCCACCGGCGAACACCACATCCTCAGCGTGGCCGAAAGCCTGCGGCGCGGCCTGTCCCCCGAACTCTGCGTGGCGCAGGCCTGCGCGCACGACCACCCCGGCTCCGCCGCGTCCGAAAAGTCGGTCGTGGGCTGGCTAAAGGCCGCCGCCATCATCAACGGCAAGGACGCCGTCAAGGCCGGACTCCTCGAAAAGGACGGCAAGACCCTGCCCATGCCCCGCCGCATCGAAGGCTTCGTGACCCACCTCGCCGACCACGACTGGGTGATCAGCGTGCCCGCCGCCCAGTGGACCGTGGACGCGCTCAAGCAGGTGGCCGTCCGCACCTACGGCCTCAAGGAAGGCGATCTGAACAAGAAGCCCTTCAATCAGTTCCGCAACTACGTCCTGTCCCACAAGACCGCCATGCAGCTCTACGGCGCGTACAGCACCAAGGGACTGGACGGCCTGACCGTCGAAGTGGCCGAACTGGTCCGGGCCTAGACTCCCCTTGAAAAACCACACCGTTCAAAAGGGAACATACTCACATTCATCACAGTCATTGCACAAGGGAGAACTCATGAAACGCGGTTTCATTCCCGCCCTGTTGGGGGTCATGATCCTTTCCGGCGCCGCGCAGGCCGCGCCGAACATCTATCCGGTGGACACCGCCCGGTTTCTGGGGGGAAGCCGGTTCGACTTCAAGGTGGAATTCGACGGCGTGATCGCGGAGAAGGACGCCAAGATCCTCATCAACGGACAGGACGCCAAGGCGGTGCTCGGCGGGCAGCCGGAATTCATCGCCAAGGAAAAGGGCGTCGACGCCTCCGCGCTTATCCTGCGCGGCGTTTCGCTCAAGCCCGGCGCGTACAAGGTGACGGCGGAGAGCCCGTCCGGCACCTCCTCCGCCAGGTGGGACGTGTACGGCACGCCCGAAAAGCCCGTCGCCAAGAACGTCATCCTGCTCATCGCCGACGGCCTGAGCATGGGGCACCGCACCGGCGCGCGCCTGCTCTCGCAGGGCGTGACCAACGGCATGTACAACGGCAAACTCTCAATGGACACACTGCCCTACACCGGGATGCTCGGCACGTGCAGCGTGGACTCCATCGCCGCCGACTCCGCCAACACGGCCTCGGCCTACATGACCGGGCACAAGTCCAGCGTCAACGCCCTCGGCGTCTACGCCGACCGCACCCCCGACTCGCTCGACGATCCCAAGCAGGAAACCATCGCCGAACTGCTCCGCCGCACGACCAAGAAATCCATCGGCGTTGTTTCCGATGCGGAAATCGAGGACGCCACTCCGGCCTCCGTGGTCGGGCACACCCGCCGCCGCGCCGACAAGGCCGAAATCGTGGGCATGTTCTATGATGTGAAGCCCGACGTCATCATCGGCGGCGGCTCCGCCTACTTCCTGCCCAAGAGCGTTCCCGGCTCCAAGCGCAAGGACGACAAGAACTACATCGACCTGTTCAAGAAGGACGGTTACGCGCTGGCGACCTCCAACACCGAGCTGGGCGAAGTCATGAAGAGCAACCCCGACAAGCTGCTCGGCCTGTTCCACACCGGCAACCTCGACGGAGTGCTGGACCGCAAGTTCCTCAAGAAGGGCACCGTGTCCAAGTTCCCGGACCAGCCCGACCTGACCGACTCCATGAAGGCCGCCCTGTCCGTGCTCTCCAAGAACCCCGACGGGTTCTTCCTGATGCTGGAAGCGGGCCTCGTGGACAAGTACAGCCACCCCCTCGACTGGGAGCGCGCGGTGTACGACACCATCATGTTCGACAAGGTCGTCGCCATCGCGCAGGACTTCTGCGACAAGAATCCCGACACATTGCTCATCGTGACCGGCGACCACACCCATTCCATCAGCGTCATCGGCACGGTGGACGACAATGCGCCCGGCGAACTCATGCGCGACAAGGTGGGCATCTACGCCAAGGCCGGATATCCCGACTATAAGGACGAGGACGGCGACGGCTACCCCGACAACGTGAACGTGGCCAAGCGTCTCGCGGTGTTCATCGGCAACTATCCCGACTACTACGAAACCTATCGCCCGAAGATGGACGGTCCCTTCGTCCCGGCGGTCAAGGACGAAAACGGACGCTACATCGCCAACGCCGCCTACAAGGACGTGCCCGGCGCGCAGCTCCGCATCGGCAACCTGCCCCGCACCGAATCCACGGGCGTCCACTCCATCGACGACCTCGTGGTCGGCGCACGCGGCCCCCACGCCGACGCCTTCCGCGGCTTCATGAACAGCACCGAACTGTTCCGCATCATGAGCGAAGCCCTCGCCTTGGGAAATAAATAAAGGCAAAACGAATCAGGGGAGGGAGCTTTTTGTAAAAAGCTCCCTCCCACGTACCTGCCGGTGCGGCTCGCACCCTTCCCGCAAAAACTTCGACCTTATCGAATCCCTATCCCCAGCTTTTCCCGGTTTTCAAGACACGCCTTTTAAGAACGAATCCCGACTCCCCGAACTTCCCTGCGGGAGGAATTCGAAAACGTCGAAAGTCTTTGGAAAGGGAAGGATGGGGTTTGGGGAAGGGAGGGAAAGCTTTTCTTCAGAAAAGTTTTCCCTCCCTTCCCCCATTTCCGCAGGAACACCCCCATGAAACAACTGCTTTTCCTCCTTTTCGCCCTGCTCTGCCTGACGGGCACGGCGCGGGCCGCGACGGCGGAACTCTCGTTCGACGAACTGTACGGCGGAGGCGGCGTCCTCGGGCTCCAGTTCTCGGACAAGGTGAAATCCCTCAACGGCCGGCGCGTCGCCATCAAGGGCTTCATGGCTCCGCCGCTCAAGGCCGAGGCCGCCTTTTTCGTGCTTACCCGCGAACCAGTAGCCCTGTGCCCGTTCTGCCAGTCCGACGCCGACTGGCCGGACAATATCCTCGTCGTCTACCTCGAATCCAGCCAGAGCTTCGTCCAGAACAACGCCACCATCGAGGTGGAAGGCACGCTCGAAGCGGGATCGTTCCGCGATGAGGAAACCGGCTTCATCAGCCAGCTCAGACTGCGCGACGCGCGCTTTCGCACGCTGTAACGGGAGAACGACATGACTCTGGAAATCCGCGACCTGCTGCTGACCTTTCCCGAAGGCGACCGGAGGCGCACCATTCTGGACATACCGGACCTTACGGTAACGTCCGGCGAACTCGTCGCCGTGCGCGGCGCGTCCGGTTCCGGCAAAAGCTCGTTCCTCAACGTGGCGAGCGGTCTTGTCCTGCCGGACCGGGGCGAGGTGCGCTGGAACGGGATCGCGCCCGGCGATCTGCCGGAACACCGGCGCGACCTGTGGCGCGGACGGCACATCGGATTCGTGTTTCAGGACTTCCGGCTGTTTCCCGAACTGGAGACGCTGGAAAACGTACTCCTGCCCGTCACCTTCAGCCATCGGCGCATCCCCGAACCGCTCCGGTGGAGAGGGCGGGAACTGCTCGAACAGATGGACGTGACGCCCGGCAAGAAGGTTCGCGTGCTGTCGCGCGGCGAAAAGCAGCGGGTCGCCATCGCGCGGGCCGTGCTTCAGGAGCCGGAGATCATCCTTGCGGACGAACCCACCGCCAGTCTCGACGCGGACAACGCCGCGCGGGTGGCGGACCTGCTCGTCCGCTACGCCCGTTCACTTGGGAGCACGCTGCTGGTGGTCAGCCACGATGAAGACGTGCTGGCCCGGACGGATCGAGTGCTGGCCCTGAACCGGGGCCTTCTACGGGAGGCGGCATGAATCCGTTGATGCTGGTCAAGGCCGAACTGCGGCGTTCCCTGTGGGGCGTCGTCGCCGTGTCGCTGGTGCTCGCGATGGCCCTCAGTCTCGGCGTCGGGGTCAGTATGACCGAACGCGCGGTGCGGCAGGGCTCGGCGCGGGCGGGCGACGACTTCGACCTGCTGGTCGGCGCGCAGGGAAGCGGCGTACAGCTCATGCTCGGTGCGGTGTACCTGCGCCCGCAGTCCCTGCCGCTGGCGCCGGGATCGGTGGTCGCGACTATCGGGAAGCAGGAAGGCGTGGCATGGGCCGCGCCCCTGACTTTCGGGGATCGCTGGAACCGGTCGCCCCTTGTGGGTACGACCACGGACATGGTGACGCTCGGCGGCAACCGCGCTTTGGCGGAAGGCCGTCCCTTCGCCGCGCGGGACGAGGCGGTGATCGGCGCGGGCGTTCCCCTGCGGCTCGGGGAGACGTTCACGCCTCTGCACGGACAGGCTTCCGTCTCGAGCCACGAACACGCGCACGTCCGCTACAAGGCCGTGGGTCGTCTGCCCCGGACGGGTACGCCGTGGGACAGCGCCATCCTCGTTCCGATCGAATCGGTCTGGGAAGTCCATCACGCGCTCCCGGACGACGGGCACGGCGGGTATAAGTTACCGATCGGTCATATTTTTCAGGATCAAACCCTGCGGGACCGGCTGCCCGGAGTATCCGCCGTCGTGATCAAGCCGGAGAGCATCGCCGCCGCCTACCGCCTGCGTTCCCATTGGCAGACGGCGACCGTGACCACGCCCGAAGGCAAACCGGTGAACATGCAGGGCGTCTTCACCGGCGAGGTGCTGACCGGCCTTTTCGCGACGCTCGGGGACATGCGGGACATCATGGGCTGCATGGCATGGGCCGCGCAGACGGTGGCGCTGTGCGGAGTGATGCTGACGGGCATGATGGCGGTAGCCGTCCGCAAGAGGATGCTCGGCACTCTGCGGGCGCTCGGCGCGCCCCGGCCCTATCTGGTGCTCTGCATCTGGTGCGTGGTCAGCGTAGGCATCGCGCTGGGCGCGCTCGGCGGCCTGCTGTTCGGCTGGGGACTGGCGGAGGGGTTGTCGCAAGTGATGTTCCGGCAGACCGGCATCGTGCTCTCGCCCCGGCCCACGCTCGTCGAAGGCGCATTCGCCGCCGCATCCTTCGCGCTCGGTTCCTTCTGCGCCCTGCTCCCCGCCTGCATGGTCTATCGCGGGGCGGCGGGACGGGAAGAATGAAAAGTGGGGAGATGAGGAACCCTTCTGAAGAAGGGCTTCCTCATCCCCTCCCCCCCTACTCCTCCGAAGACTTTTGATCTTATCGAATCCCTTTTCTTGGAGAGTGCGGGAAGTCTCCCGCGGTTTCGGAGAGTTTTTCCCCCGTTCGACACAGCGATGTCACCTGTTCGTCACCCCGCCGGAAAGAAAAGGACACCCTGCCCCGTTAGAACCCGGCATGTCCGCTGAAAACCGTATGTATGAGGAGAAAGGGGTATGGATCAATTTTTCGTGGTCATTCTGTTGTTTCTTGCGCTGCTGGCGGCGTTCGACCTGTTCGTCGGCGTCAGCAACGACGCGGTCAACTTCCTGAATTCCGCCATCGGGTCGCGCATCGCGTCGTTCAAGACCGTGATGCTGGTGGCCAGCGTCGGCGTTCTCGTGGGCGCGACGTTTTCCAGCGGCATGATGGAAATCGCCCGAAGCGGCGTCTTCAATCCGCAGATGTTCACGTTCGGCGAAATCATGGTGATCTTCTTCGCCGTCATGGTTACGGACGTGTTGCTGCTCGACACCTTCAACTCGTTCGGCCTGCCCACGTCCACGACGGTTTCCATCGTCTTCGAGCTGCTCGGCGGAGCCGTGGCCGCCGCCGCGTTCAAACTCTGGCATCAGGGCGGCTCGGTCCTGTCCATCGGCGCCTACATCAACAACGAAAAGGCCCTCGCCATCATTTCGGGCATCCTCATTTCCGTGGTGGTCGCCTTTGTGGCGGGCGTAGTGGTGCAGTACGTCACCCGCCTCATCTTCACCTTCCGGTATGAACGGATGTACCGCCGTCTCGGCGGCGTGTTCGGCGGCATCGCCCTCACCGCCATCTTCTACTTTCTGGTCATGAAGGGCGCGAAGGGCGCATCCTTCATGCACAAGGACTATCTCGACTGGATCAACGCCAACACCCTGCCCATCCTGCTCTGCACCTTCGCGGCGTTGACCGCGCTGTTCCAGTGCCTGATCGTGTTCCGCAACACCAACATTTTCCGGATCATCATCCTGTCCGGAACATTCTCGCTGGCCTTCGCCTTCGCGGGAAACGACCTCGTCAACTTCGTCGGCGTTCCGCTGGCGGCCTATGAGAGCTACAACCTGTATATCGCCAGCGACATGCCGTCCAATCTGTTCACGATGGAGTCCCTCAGGAACGCGGTGCAGACGCCGACCCCGTACCTCCTGCTTTCGGGCCTCATCATGGTGCTGACCCTGTGGTTCTCCAAGAAGGCCCACCGGGTGGTGCAGACCTCCATCAAGCTGAGCAGCAGCACGCGCGGCGAACAGGAGCAGTTCGGCTCCTCGCTGCCGGGCCGCGTGGTGGTGCGTTCCGCCCTGCGCTTCGGAGACGTCCTGAATCAGGTGGTGCCCGCCTCCGTGCTGAACGCCATCCATACGCGTATGGAAAAGCCGGAACCCCGCAGAGGCGAAGCCGTACTTCCCTTCGACTACGTGCGCGCCTCCATCAATCTTGTGGTCGCGAGCATCCTCATCGCCTCGGCCACCTCGCTGAAGCTGCCGCTCTCCACCACCTACGTGACCTTCATGGTCGCGATGGGCTCTTCCTTCGCCGACGGCGCGTGGGACCGCGAAAGCGCCGTCTACCGCATTTCCGGCGTGCTCATGGTCATCGGCGGCTGGTTCATCACCGCCCTGTCGGCCTTCACCGCCTGCGGGCTCATCGCCTCCGTGGTGTTCGCGGGCGGCGAGGTCGCGGTCATCGGGCTGATGCTTCTGGCCCTGTTCGTTCTCATCCGTTCCAACTTCATCAACAAGGAACAGGACGACAGCAGCTTCAACATCATGATGAAGAAAGCGGACAAGGACGCCATCCGCACCAGCATCAACGAAGCCGTGAGCCGCAACCTCGACGAGACGGTCAGGCTGTACCGGGACGGCCTCGACACCTTCCTCGGCGAAGACGGCCCCGCGCTGAAGCGCATCAAGAACGAGGCGGTGACGCTGTTCGACGACATTTCCCGGCGGCGCGGCGAATATTACCGCATGGCCCTGCAAGGCGGCAGGGACGAGTTCGACGACGATGCGCGGCACTTTTATTACCGCGCGTTCACCAACATGAAGGAAGTGGGGCACGGCCTGCGGAGCGTGCTCGGCATGGCGGAAAACCACATCGCCAACCGCCACCACGTCTATACGGGCGTTCTGCGCGACAACCTGACGGTGATGCTGGACACGCTGCAATCCCTGCGCGCCGTACTGGACGACTACGCCCGGACGGGCTTGCTCCGGGACGAGGAACTGACGCAGCGTTCCAACGAGGGCATGCAGACGATCAACCAGCTCCAGCTTGAACTGCTGCGGAACATCGACGGGCAGCGGTTGTCCCTGCGCGGCAGCGAACTGTACCTGAATTTCCTCCAGTTCGCCCGCGAGATCATCAACCGCTACACCATCGTCGCGCTTCTCCAGCGCGAGCTGAACGACATGTGCGCGAAACGGAAGTAGACGATGGGAAAAGGGAAACGCGGGAGTGCTCCCTCCTTCTGAAGAACGTTTCCCTTTCCCCCTCCACACCTCCATCTTTCCCTTCAAAGACCTTTGCGGGATCACCGGCGGAATGGGAAGCCGCACAATGCCGTTTCGGAAGCGGACGTCTCCCGGTGCCTCAGCGAAAACGGCTTCATAGAGACTGCATTTTCTCCGCCTGCATGCGCTTTTTTATATAATACCGTAAAATCATGTACGTCCAACACGCCCGGAAAAACATTTCCCCTGCCTTTTCAGATACGCCAAAGAACGGAAACTCCCCCATGAAACGGAGAAAACGCCATGAGGGATTCGATAAGGCCAAAAATCTTTGAAGAGTTGTGGTTGTGTTTGGGGGGGGGGGGGGGTAAACTTCCTAGATAAAGTTCCCCCCCCCCCTCCCCAATTCCCTTCACACGCCATTTTCATGATATTTTCCAATATGTTCATTGATAATCATGGTTTTTCATCAAGACGACATGCGAATGCTACGAAATCGATGCGGGAACCGGCTTACCGTGCGCCAAGTTCACATGAAGAAAGCCCTTTTCCCCAAGGAGCAGGAACATGTCACACCCCCCGGCCACCCTTCCCCCGTCCTTCCGCCCCTTTTCGGAACGGCTGACGAACAGTCTGGTTTCTCCGTTCCCCTTTCCGGTGCCGCGTCTGATGGCGGGCCCTCTGAGCAGGGCGCTCGGCATCGACGAACTGTGTTCCCTTTCCCGGCAGTTTTCCGCCGCCACGCCGCAGGAGCTCGCCAGCCGGACGCTGACGGCCCTCGACATCCGTGTGCGCCTCGAAATCGCCCCGGTTCCCCGTGAAGGGCCGCTTGTCTTCGTCTCCAACCATCCGTTCGGCCTGCTGGAGGGCCTCGTCCTGCTGGCGAAGCTGATCCCTCTGCGTCCCGACCTGCGGATCATGGCGAACAGCCTGTTGCGGGCCGTGGACGGGCTGGCGGAACGCTTCATCGACGTTGATCCCTTCGAGTCGCGAGGGGCGCAGCAACGCAACGTCCACGGCCTGCGCGAAGCGGTGCGCCATCTGGAACGGCAGGGTTCCGTGGTCATCTTCCCGGCGGGCACGGTGTCCCACTGGCGGAAGGGCCGCGGCATCAGCGACCCGGACTGGCGCGACACGGCGCTGCGCCTGAGCCGCCGGACGGGAGCGACCGTCATGCCCCTGTATTTTCGGGGCCGGAACAGCCTGTGCTTTTCGCTGGCGGGCCTGTTCCACCCGGCCCTGCGGACGATGCTCCTCCCCCGCGAACTGCTCAGGAAGCGCCACTCCACCGTGTCCCTGAGCATCGGCGCTCCGATCCGCCGCGAAGTGCTCGATCTGCTCCCGTCCACTCAGGTCCAGAACGACTACCTGCGGATGCGCTGCTACGCCCTGCGGGAAAAGCAATCGGCGGAACACGCGGCGGAACCGCCCAAACCGCTGACCGCGTCGTTGACGCAGGCCGTGCTTGAAGCCGCCATCGCGGAGCTGCCGCCCTCCTCGCTCCTGCTCCGCGAGGAAGCCTACAGCCTCTATCTCTTGCGCGGGGAACAGTCGCCCTGCCTGCTTCATGAGCTGGGCCGCACCCGGGAACTGACCTTCCGCGAAACCGGAGAAGGGACCGGCAAACCGCTCGACCTCGACGAATACGACAAGCGGTACTTCCACCTGATGCTCTGGAACGACGCCGAACACGAAATCGCGGGCGGCTACCGGCTCGGGGTGGTTCCCGAACTCACCCGCATGTACGGCCCGGAAGGCGTGTACAGTTCCAGCCTGTTCCGCTTCGATCCGGCCTTTTTCCGGCGTTACGGACAAAGCCTCGAACTCGGCAGGGCGCTGGTGCGGCCCAACTACCAGCGGGATTTCCTGCCGCTCCTGCTGCTCTGGAAGGGCATCGCCCGGTTCGTCCTGCGCCATCCGTCCATCCGTTACCTGTTCGGCCCGGTCAGCCTGAGCCTCGACGCCTCCGACGTCAGCCTCCGGCTCGTCACCGAATACCTCGCCGGACAGCACGGCAGCCCGGAACTGGAACGGCTCATCCGAGGCCGCAAGCCCCTGTCCGGGAAGGGGCTTGCGGACGCGCCCGGCGAAGCCTTCATCCGTTCCGTCCGGCAGGGCCTGCTGGATTACAAGGGCCTCGACAAGCTCATCAGGGCGCAGGAACAAGGCCGGGGCATCCCCATCCTGTTCAAGCACTATCTGAAGCTGGGCGGGCGCATCGCGGCCTTCCACCGGGACGCGTCCTTCAACACGCTGGACGCCTTCCTGTTCGTGGACCTGCCGCAATCCCCGGAAATCATGCTCAAACGCTACATGGGAGCCGACGGCGCGCGCGGCTACATCGCCCGCCACGCCTCCTGATCGTCTTCCGGAACCGGCAAGAGCCTTCCCGCATGGCTGCGTGAAGGCTCTTGTGCTCCCACCCCTCCGAAACTCGGGAGAAAGCGGGAAGGGTTCCTAGTGAAAAGGGTCTTACCCGTCCCGTTTTTTCCTCTTGGGAGCCGTCAGATCGAAGCTGTGCCGGATCATGCCGAAAAGCTCCTCCTGCGGGACGGCGTTTACCTCCACCGTGTTCCAGTGGAGCTTGTTCATGTGCCACGCTGGGCGCACGCCCGGATAGGTCGTCCGCAGGAACAGGGCCAGCATGGGTTCGCACTTCAGATTGACGCACAGAGCGCCGTCCAGTTCGCAGATCAGCGCGAACCACTTCCCGTTTCCCTCGTGCCGCATGACCGTCGCGTTGACCGTCGCGAACGGTTCGTCTTCCAGCGCACCTTCATAGGCAAGACAATGCGCGATCAGTGTTTTTCTGTCCATCAGCGTTCCCCGCAAGATTTGGGCTCGATCCGCCCTTCCGCCAGCATCGTCGAAACCGCCCGCTTCCGCAATGGAAAAGGCACGTCAACCGAGGCAGCGCAGCCAGAGCGCGGAAAGGGGCACGACGATCAGCATGGACGGCAGCATGTTGATCACCGGGAAAATCTTGATGCCGCACATGCGGAGCCCCGTGGCGACGAAGATGACGCCGCCGCAGGACGTGAAGTCGCCGAGGACCGCCGGAGACATATGCGGCGCGATGATGTTTACGGAAAAGTACAGCAGGGCGAGAATGGCGAACTGCGGGATGGCGATCAGGCTGACGGAAATCCCGAACAGCGTCCCGAAAACAATCCCGCTGAACAGATCGAGAACGGCCTTGGTGAAAAGGATGGTCGCGTCGCCGGTGATCCCTTCGTTGATGGCGCCGAAAATCCCCATGCTCCCGAAGCAGAATGCGGAAACCAGCGTGATGATGTTGACGATGTAGGTTTCGTTTCCGTAGTGCTTGCTCCTGGCCATGCGGAACAGGGCTCTGATGCACCGGGCGAGAAAGGATTCGGCGAAAAAGAATTCCCCGATGCACGATCCGATGATGAGGGCCATGACCACTACGGGAAGCGCGGTGGCCTTGTTGACCAGAGAGGTTCCCATGCAAATGGTGATCACCCCGAAGATGAGGGGAAGGGTTTCCTTGATGCGTTTGGGAATGATGCCGGAACAGCAGGTTCCGACAATGCCGCCGACGAAAAGGGCGGCGCTGTCCACGACGGGTCCGATCATGACGCTATCCAGTCGGTTAAAGGAAGAACGAGACGACTCTATCCGAGCCTATCTCGAAACATGGCCGAAAGGATTTGTCAAGCGCGGGCGCGTCCACCGCAGGCGTCGCCCAAAGCCGAAGAAGCCCGTTGCACCGGGGGCAAGACGAAGGCCGACCGCCGAAAACGCGGTCCTCCAGGACTAAAGGAACCGTCCGGGAAAACCGCCGTACGATCAGCGGCCGGGGATTTTCAGGAAGGACGTGGCCTGAGCAAGAACGTATACTGTCTTCACGTATCTCAGATCCGGCAATACGCTCTTCCGGTGCAATCGATTCTTGTGGACAAACCGATGCAGGGGCATAAAAATCCCCCCAGCAGGAGTTTGTACGAAGAGAGGAAACGCGTTACGTCTCTATAAGTCCGTATCCGGTCCGTTAGTGACGCACAATCCGTTCCACGTAATGTCGCAGACGTTTTTCCGAGGCATCGCCTATAAGCTCACGTTCCACAGTTCCACCCCGGCGGTACAGTATGGTTGTGGGTACGGGCGTTCCCGAGAGGGCCTTGAGCATGTCCGCATCCCCAATCCGAGCCGGATACGGAAGCGGATCGGCGGAGAGATAGGCCGCCGCCCGTTTCGGATCGCGATCCAGCGAAACGCCGAGCATCCGCAGCTCGCTCTCGGAATATTCCGCCCGGATTTTCTCCAGTTTTTCCCGGAAATGACGGCATGGGGCGCACCACGAGGCCCAGTACACGAGGATAAGCGGCCTGCCGTCGTTCGCGTGGACGATGCGCGCAAGCTCGGCCTCGGAAAGCGGGACCGGCTGTTCCGCCACGTCAGCGGAAGCCCGCTGAGGACAAAGCAACAAGACGACGGCACGCACGACAGGCATGGGTCCACCCTCCTCTCCACGGAAACCCTTTTCGGCATGACGACCGCCATGATGCCGGAAACGTTCCGGGCGGGAGCGGCCGTGATTACTTTTCTTCCGTTATCTTGCGGAACCACAGCGGATTGTGGTGCCTGACATGTTCCAGCGGGATATACCCGGTGAACATCGAACGCAGCGCGGGAGCCTCGCCGGGAGCGAACGCGGCCATGTAGATGTGCACGGGTAAAAAAATCGCCATCAGCCCGGCACAGCAAAAATGGATGAGCAGGCAGAGTTGCAGCAAGTCTTCCGTTCCCGGCTTTCCCGAAGCGAAGACCAGCACCAATCCGGTCAAGGCAAGTCCCACGCTGCACAGGACGGCGATGACCGCCACCAGTTTCTGCCCCGCGTTGTAGAATCCCTGCGGCGGCAATTCGGGATCGATCCCCAGACGACGCATAAGCCGTTCCCCGAGCACCAGCCACAATCCCTTGCGCAAACACCAGACCAGATCGGAGGACATGTGCAGCGCGGTGATTTCCTTCAAAAAAGGCAAGGCTTCCTTGCGGATTCCGACGAGAAGATAGAGAACGTAGACACTGACCCAGGCCATACCCGCCACGATGTGCAGCCTGAGCAGCCCCAATTCACCGAACACGCCTGTCCACAGAGAACTCCACCACGTCCCCACCGGCTGCATGAGCGGATTGGTCAGCAGCGCAAACCCCGAGAACAGCAGGAGCAGCCAGCAAACGGCATTGTACCAGTGCATGAAAATGGCAGTGGCCGAATGGCGTCTGATCATGATTTGTCTCCTTTTTCCGACTTGCCGTCTTCCGAGGGAAGGAACAACTGCTTGACGAACACGCCGATGACGCCGAACAGCGCCAGACCGCCGAGCGCCTTGACGCCGGACGACAACGGACCGATGGCGGCCAATGCCGGAGGCACGTCCTTCTTTTGCGGCCAATCCGTAGGAGTGGTCCGGTTCAGATAGGTCAGCGTGGGCCGGGTATCGCAATCAGGAGGCACGACATACACGTGCCGGTTGTCGGCGAGCACCCGCGAAACGGGATCGTCCGGATTGTCCGCATCGCCGAAGATACGGCAGCGCACGGGACAAACCCGCACACAGGCCGGAGTCTGTCCGGGAGTGGCGTGGCGGCAGTAGTCGCATTTGTCCGCCGTCCCGGTCAGCGGATGCCTGAACCGGGCCTTGTAGGGACAGGCTTCGATACAGCCGCCGCAACCGATGCAGCGGTCCCGATCGATGACCACGCTCCCGTCATCGGCCTTGTAGGTGGCGCGAGTCGGGCACGCATCCACGCACAACGGATGATCGCAGTGCATGCAGGCTCCGGGCTGATAGGCCGTCCCCAGCGGAGACAGGTTGTCCGGGGCCTCGCGTATCCAGTTGCGGGAATGGGTATACGGAACGCCGTTACGCTGCTGGCAGGCCAGAACACACGCCTTGCAGTTGATGCATTTGGTGGCGTCTATCACCATGATAAAACGGGACATACGGATTCTCCACAGTGGTTCGGCGGCCTTCCGCCGGCGTTCCATGCGTCGGCACAAAAACGATCAGACCAGCTTGCGCAACCGGCAACCGACCCCATTGTGCTGACAGGAAATACGATCCCAGTAATTGGGAAGGATGCTGCTGATATGCTCGCTGCGGTTTTCCGGCAACGGCGTGGTGGCGTTGCAGTTCGACGGCGTAAAGACGGTGCCAGGCAACACGTTTTCCGTAATATCCACCCAGCCCTCGATACCGCCCACGACCGTTTCCAGCATGACGCGCTCGCCCTGCGCGAGCCGGAGCTTTTTCGCGGTTTCCGGGTGCACGCAGATAAAACGCCCGCTGGAAAACTGCGCAACCGCCCTGGAAAAGTTCGTCAGCGTCTGCTGCCAGTGCCACAACTGCTTGCCTTGCGTGAGCACCAGCGGGTAGTCGTCGCTGTGATCCGTGCCCAGCGGGCTGCCCTTCGGGAACGTCCACTGGGAAAGTTTCCCGAACAGCGAGTCCATCGCCTTCATCTTGCCGGACGGGGTCAACAATGTCCCCCCGACGAACACGCTGCCCGTGCGTTCCTTTTCTTCCAGCGAATAAAGCGGCCAAACCAGTCCGTCGGGCGATTCGCGCAAGCGTTCCAGCGTCATGCCCTTCCACGAAGGCACCAGCGCCGAGAACCGCCGATACAACTCTTCCGGGTCCTTAAAATCGGGGTAGCGTTCGGGATCGAGCCTGCGGCCCACGTCCCGGTAAAACTGCCACGAAGGAACGCAGGAGCCGGGAGCCTGCACCATCTTTTCCCGCCAGACCACCTGCTGTTCGTTGCCGTAGCCCGATCCCTGACTTTCCGGGCCGAAGGTGGCGGGCACGAACAGATCCGCCACTTCCGTCTCTTCGGTCAGGAAAAATCCGCAATGGACGACGAACGGAACCTTTTCGATGGCCTTGCGGACGCCCCTGCTGTCGGGATAGCGGCGGTAGCTGGAATTCAGGAACAAAATGTCCAACCGCCCTTTTTCCATGGTATTGCGGAGGCGGCGAAAATTCATCTTCGGAGTTTTCGTTTCGCCGAAGAAGTGATCGACGAACTCCTCATCCCCGGCGGGTTTGCCGCTCTGGAAGGTAAGCATTCCCTTGCCTTCCCCGATAAGGTTGTCGCGCAGGGCCTGCATGAGAATGATGGCCCGCAGGCCGGTGATGCCGTTGGTGTAACGGGACAGCGAACCGCCCAGCCACACGATGGTGCGGGAGCTTTTCGCCAGCAGCGCATACAAGCCCGTGATCTCTTCCGGCCGCAGTCCGGTGACGGAGGCGACCTTCTCCACCGTAAAACCGGCGACGTCGGGGCCCAGCGCGTCGAAGTCCTCGATCTGGAAACGGGCCCGTTCCTCGTCGTAACCGCCGTTTTCCAGAATGTACCGGATGGCGCCGATGGCCAGTATCCCGTCCGTTCCCGGCAGGGGCCGCAACTGCGTGTCGGCAAGCAGGCTCGTCCGGGTCCGGCGCGGATCAAGGTATACGATTTTCGCGCCCTTTGCCCGGGCCTTTTCCAGCCAGCGGCTATACGGCGGGTACAGTTCGCAGACGTTGGCCCCCCACAGGACGACGGTTTCGGCCTTGAGCAGTTCGTCCACCTTGGTGGAGCCGCAGTTCACGCCGATCATCGCGCCCAGCATGTTGGAGGCGCTGGATACGCACGACTCGCCCGGAGGCATGGCGTGCACGCTCCCCGCGATGCGCAGCGTCATGAGCGCGGCGATCTCGCTCTCCCGACAGTCCCACAGGGGCATGGTCATGCCGACGCGGTTGGCGGCGGCCTTGCCGTGCTTGCCGATGACCTCGACCATCCGTTCCGCCACCATGTCCACGGCCTGCCCGTAGGTGATGCGTTCCCACCCGCCGTCGGGCTTGCGCCGCATGGGTTCGGTGATGCGGTAAGGGCTTTCCATCAATTCCACGATGGACATGCCCTTCGGGCACATGGCGCCGCCCGTCCAGTAATTGTCCGCTTCTCCGGTCACGCTGAGCACCTTGCCGCCGCTCACCCGCGCCCGGTAGGTGCAGCGCACCTGACAGAACGGGCAGTAGCCCTTGAGCTCGACCACGGGCTCGGCTCCCCCCGTTCCGCGAAATCCCATGCTCCGCGCGGAAGGGGCTCCCGTACTGATCGCGGCGCCGCCCGCCAACAGGGCCGCGCTCAGTTTCAGAAAATGACGTCTGGAATAACTGTCAGGCATGGGATGCCCCTTTCATCAAAAGGTTCCGGATCAATCCGCAAAAGCCCACGTGCCGTCGGCCGCATAGCGGGGCCTGCCTTTCAGGAACCAGACGGCTTGCCGGGGCCTCGCCGCGTGCAGCAGGTTCCACGCCTTTTCCGAGGAGGAGCGGTTGCCCTGCAAGGGAGGCCGCTCCGTCGCAGGGCCGCCGGTGTCGCTCAGCAGTTGCAGTCGCTGGCGATTCCCTGAATGGTCGTATTCCAGCGCAGCTTGTCCATCTGATCCTTGGGGATTTCCAGTTCGTCGAGGTCTTCGTAGCCCTGGAAGGAGCCGAGCTGATCGCGCAGTTCGACGATCTTCTTGGCCAGATCGAGCGGGATCGCGCCGGTTCCGACCAATTCTTCGGCGGTGGCGCTGTTCAGTTCGTAACGCTTTTCCACTTCCTGACGGTTCGGATCGCCGCTGAAGGCGTCGACCGCGCAGAATGAAAAGGCAAAAAGGGCCGCACAGACAAAGGACAGTATCTTTTTCATGATCAAACTCCCAACACAGTAAAGGTCGATATAATGGATCGTTGAAGGCACTTTAGCGTGTGAGTGTAAAGCGCATATGGTTTTTTTGTAAAAAATTGTGAAGAATCCCCCAAAAGGTTTACGTCGGAAAAGCCGTCGCAAGACACACCCCGCCCGGCGGCAACCGGTTGCCGTTTCAGGATGCGGCCGCCCTCAGATGCTTTCCTTAAGGCCTTTTTCCCCAATACCGTTCCGCCACGTCCTCTCCGGCGCCGCCCTGACGCGGCAAAGCGTTCCAGTTCGCGGGCAACCGGATTTCCCGACTGACGATATCGCCCGAGGCCCAGCAGGGAAGCAGCATGCTTTTCTCGCCCGCGCCGCCCGCCACGATGATGGGCATGGAGTCCCAGAACGGCTTGTCCACCAGGACATTCGGATCGGAGATCGAAAAGACCTCCTTCGGCACGCCCTTCCCCGCTTCTCCGGCTCCGTGATACTGCCGGTTCCATTCCCCAAAAGGAATGCGGGCATGTTCCCGCAGGTAGTTCCGGATGCCGTCCCGCGTCCAGCCTTCCCGCGCGAGCATCCGCGCCGTGTCCTGAGCGACGAGAAGGATGATGCTCCGCCGGTAGGGACGGTCGTGCCCGCGCAGCCACCCCGCAATGAGTTCCAGAAACTCCGGACGGGTATACCCGATGCCCATTATCCCGGAATAGCCCTCCACCGAGGCCACGGTCACCACATTGGCCTCGGGCGGAAAACCGTATTCCGTATGGAAGGAAGGCCAGAGGCTGGCCGCGGCATTCTCGGCAAGGAACATCACGAATTCGCCGGGCTGTCCGAGCGTGGACATGTCGGTCGTTCCGGGACGGCTGCCGCCCACGTTGCTGATGATGAGGTGCAGCGCCCGACTGATGCAGGCGTTGGCCCGGTTGCCGCGTCCGAAGGTGTTGGTCCCGGCGTTGATTCCGAGACGGCCGACGATCGGCCCGCTCACGATGACGAGCACCGCGTCGGGATTGGTCGTGGTGGACATGCCCCGAAGATCGAATGCCGGTTGGCCGACCGCCTCCACCGCCGCCACGAGCACAGGCATGTGCCGGGGGGCGCACCCGGCCATGACCGCGTTCACGGCGATTTTTTCAACCGTGGCGACGCCGTCCAGCGGCGCCAGCGTGGCGATGGGAACATCGCCGGGCAGGTCGTATCCCGCAAGCATGGCCTCGACCCGTTCCGGCGTAGGCGGTACCAGCGGCAGGCCGTCGCCCCAGCCGCGGGCAAGAAACAGGGCCTTGAAGTCTTCAAGACCGTCGCCCCGAACATCGATGATCTCGGTATCGGCACGCGGAAAGTCCGTCGTTACGCCGGTCGCGGATTCGAGGAGCGTATCCACGTAGCCGCCGTCATCGCTTTGCCCGGCGGGATTGCAGACGGTGAGCGACGTCGCCCAGACCGGAGACGCAAAGAACAACCCCGCCGACAGGAAAACCGAAAAAACGGTGCGCATGCGCTCTCCTCCCTTGCGACGGTCCCTTGAAACGGAAAGCGCGAGCGGCTCTTTCCGAGCGCGCTTCCGCCGGTGCGACAGGCAGGGGCTCCCCATGTCGGGGAGCCCCACGGTATAAGGTTATTCGGCTATCTTCTTGGAAACGGGCTTGAACACCTGCGGGAAGGGAACCCATATCTGGGACTGCTTGCCCGGCCCGCCGGATACGAAGAACTTGATGGATTCGGTCTTCTTGAAGCGGGGGATGAAGGTGTTTTCGTCATAGGGCCCGAAGTCCTTGCCCGGAACGCAGGTTTCCTGCGAGTAGAACCTATAGGGCATGGCCGCCGTCTCGCGCATGAAGTCTCGGGCGGCCCGCTGGTCCGGGAAATCCTTGGCGATGGTCGCCGCGTGCTCGGGGCACAGGACGATGAACGCGAAGGAAACCTTGTTGTTGATGGCGTAGCTCGCATCGTAGTCGGCGAGGCAGGAAGCGAGGCCGGAAGCCGAACCGAGCAGGCCGGTGGACAACGTGGTCAGCAGGCGCTGGCCGGTCTTGCTGTCGTGGTCGATGTTGGCGTTGCCGAGGTAGGCGCTGAAGTGCGTCACGACGCTGTCGGAGGGCTTGAAGCCCGCTTCTTCGGCATAGCTCGTCTTCCACGGATTTTCCTTGGCGTTTTCCGTAAACACCATGGCCACGAGGTCGGCGGAGGAGCCGTGCGTACTCTTGTCGAAGTTCGGGGGCACGGAACCGCCCACCACGTCACCGACAAGGTTGACGAAGTATCCGAGCGCGTTGGTCACCGGATTCTCGCCGCCGGACGTGCCCGTGCCGGGATTGAGCTTCAGCTTTTCAATGATGGGACCGCTGATGAAGAATACGGGAACCGTGGCCGCCGTCGTTGTCGTCGGCCCGCGCCACGCGGCCGTCGGATCGGCCATGGCTTCCACAGCGGCGATGAGCAGGGGCATGTGCTCGGGCTGGGCTCCGGCCATGACGCCGAGAGCGGCCACGAGTTCGACGGTCAACATGCCCTGACGGGGCGGAACGACCCACAGCACTTCGGACGGGGCGCGCTTGGTGCCCTTGAGCATGGCCTCCACCTTTTCCACGGTGGGCGGAACGACGGGCAGGCTGAGCGACCACTTGCGCTTCTGGAACATGGCGTTCACGTCGGCGTAGGTACCGGAGAACTTGAACCGCTTGGCGGGATAGGGCTTGGCCTGTGCCTCTCCCTTTTCCTTGGTCGGCGCCCACGTGGTCGCGGCCTTCACGATGTCGTCAAACGCCGCGTCGACCTTGGCGTTGACCTCTTCCCTGGAAATCATGCCCAACGGATGAGGAACCGTCACGAAACACATGTCGGTCAGGCCCTGACTCTTCTGCGTACCGCGCGAAAGGGTCAGGAAAGGATCGGTAACGATGGTAACAGTGGGAATGCCGGACTTTTCGAGATTGGACTGGTCAACTACCAGCCATGAGGTGCAGCTGCCTCAGTCAGCCTGTGAGGCGATGACGATGTCGGGCCTCACGCTGGCCACAGCCTTGGTAATGCGCATGGATTCGGCCTGCGTGGCGGAAATCTTGCTCACGTTCCGGTCGGCCATGTCGCGGTACGTCTTCGCCACCTTGGCGGTGGGGTACTTCCTGACAAGCAGCTCCGCCAGCCGGTCGAGCACGAGATCGCCGTTGTTCTTGCCGTTCCAGCGCAGGGCGATGGTCTTGCCCTCAAGCGTGGAAATCCGCTTGGCCGGTTCCACGGCGACCTTTTCGATCACGCCTGCGGGGTTGACCAGCTCCCATTCCTGCGGCTGCTCCGCGGCCTGCGCCAAGGGCGCCGCGCAGAGAGCGGCCACCGCCGCAAAAGCCGCATGCTTCAAGTAAGCGAGCATAGCTTTCTCCTGAGTTAAAGGTACATTCTCCCGATCCGGTACAGCCACCGGAGCCTCCTCATGATACATGACGCCGTTACGGACTGCCGGACCGGACGCGCGTTTCACCGCGCCCTCATGCCGCTTCGCCGGAAGGCGTCCGCCTTAGTCCAATCCCAGCAGCATGGCCGGAGTCTTCCGGCTGAGGGCGTCCAGCACGTCGTCCTTCACGCCGACCTTGCGCAGGCCGGTGATGAACGTGCGCATCCCGTCGATGGGGTTGGGGTTGAGCGCCTGCCCGAGGTCCGTGCTGATGTACTGGCGTTCCGGGGCAAGGGCGATGTAGGCGGCGAAGGCCTCCATCGTGACCTGCGCCTGATTCCGGTAGCCGGGGATCACGGCGTGGGGGCCCTTGAAATACGGCAGGACGCAGTGTTCCAGATACGCGCCGTTGTCGATACAGGCCCTGGCCTGATCCATCGACAGGTTCCACGGAGCCTGACTGGCGTGGGTGACGACCGTCTTCCCGACGCCCACTTCCTTGGCCTTGGCGGTGAGCACGACGCATTCCTCAGGCGAAGAATGGCCCGTCGCAAAAATGATGTCCGCATCGGCGCACAGTTCCATGACCTTGACCACCTCGGGCAGGACATGCCCCTGTCCGTCGAGTACGGGAACGCCGACCCCGCCCTTCTTCCGCATGTCGAACGCCGACTGGTAGGTCGGCATCCAGACGCAGCGGCAATAGCGCCCGGTCACCTGCGTCGCCATCTTGGCCGCCTGCACGTTGACCTTGTCGCCGTAGTTCCGGTTGAGCGCGATCCCTCCGAAGACCTCGATGCCGGGCACCGTGGCCCGCAGCAGGTAGGCGATATCGTTGGTGATGAAATCATGACACTTGTACATGATTCCCCGGTAGCCGTTCTGGCGGCACTGCCTCGTCAGCGTAAGCTGATCGATGCACCGGGCGCGGACATCGGGATCGGCATGCACATGCATCTCGATGACGCCGTCAAGATCCTTGTCGACGGGAGGCGTCGCCGCTTCGGCGCCGCCCTTCAGCAAATGGCCCGATACGGCGAGAGCGCCGGTTACGGCGGCCGCCTTCATGAACTCCCTGCGAGAACTGGGCATCCTGTGCTCCTTCCGCTTCAGGTTATGGAATGCCCCGCCTGAGGCGAGGCCGCATCCGTGTCCATTTGAAGGCAGGTTAGAAGATCAATGTTAATCAAATGTGAATTTTGGGACTTTTGTTGTAAAAAATTGTTAAGACGCGCTTACAATCGAAGCATGCGGCGGGACGCCGGTGTAAAAAAAGCTGCCCCGGAACGGAGCAGCCATAAAGAAGAATGAGAAAGAAAATATAAAAACGCTATCATGTCGCCATATTGTGGGCACATATCCTGAGCGGTGCGGAGGTCTTCCCCTTATCCCAACGAACTCCCTTTGCCCTTGGGGAAAAACAGCGCAACCTGAAATCCCGACGGCTCGGCGTTGCCGTACTCGATCCGCCCGCCGCATGCCTCCATGCAGTATTTGACGATGGACAACCCAAGCCCCGAGCCTCCGGGATGCGTCAGCGAAGCCTTGCCCCGATAGAACGGTTCCAGCAGCAGAGGCAAATCCTGTTCTGGAACGCCCGGCCCCTTGTCGCGGATCGTGATGCACACCTCTCCGGGCTCCTCGCGCACGGACACGACGACAGGCCCGGCATCCCCCGCGTAAGCAACGGCGTTGCGCAGCAGATTGATTACGATCCTGCGGAGATAGTCCTTGTCCACCCACACCCAAGCATCTTTGTCCGCAAAGACGTGCACATCGGCGTCCGGCGCTTCACTGCGCACGAGAGAGGACAGGAAAGGGCACAGATAGACCCGCTCCTGCTTCGGCGTTCCCAGCGACGCCTTGGCCTGCAAATACGAAAGCACCTCATCCGTCAGTACGGAAAGCCGGTCGATGTCCTTCATGATCCGTCGTACACGCTCACGGGGCTTGCCTTCGAGTCGTTCCTCAAGAACGGCAAGGCCGATTTGCGTGCGGGCCAGCGGGGAATTCAGCTCATGGGCGATATGCCGGATAAACTGGCTCTGCCCGGAAATGAGCATCCCCACTCGGCGGGTCATGGACATGAAGGCATGCCCAAGACGCCCGATTTCGTCCCGGCGTTCGCCGGAAAAGGTTTTGCTTTCACTCAGCGCCTTGTCGAGACAGACGAAGTTGTCCATCTCCACCTGCTCGGCATAATGAACCATCTTGAGGAGCGGGCGAGACAAATGCCGGACGAAAGGCCACCACCACAGGCAGGACACGCCGAGCACGGCCAGAATGACCAGCAGTACGCCCTTGAACTCGAAGAACAACCCGTAGCCGTAAAACGAATCCGTCTCCAGAGCCAGCAGGACGTAATGCAGTTGCTGGTTCTTGTCGGGAATATACAGGACGCGCCCGTACCAGTAGCGGGTCGGAGATTCCGTGCGGAGGAAAATGGCCGGAGGGATGGGGGGAAGCCCAGTCTCCATGTTCTTCTGCTGCGTATCGAAAAAGCCGCCGCGCAGGGAGTCCCACAGAGGCACGTCCGGATCGGGGCATAGGGTAAAGGTGCTCTTGGGGATTCCCTTTGCCGCGCGGATGACCTCATCCGGTATGCAGTCGTCATACAGGACGCCCGTTTCCAGGCTGCGCAAATGGAACCGGAGCGCATCGCCGCGATCATACTGCTTCAGGAGCTTTTGCCACGTGAATACGGACCGGTACTGGAGGTTCACGCTGATCAGGCGAAATGAGTTCTCGATATTCGAGCTGAACAGATGCGCGGGAACGAGCCCGTTGCCGTTGCCCAACAGCACGTACCAGCCGATGCCGACCCCGAGCACGGCCAGCAGCACCAGATTGAGCACCAGCCAGAGCGCAATCTTGGAATAAAGGCTGAACGGCACGTTTTTCAGGATCATACGTCATTCTGCTTGATGAACATGTAACCGAGCCCGCGCACCGTCTTCAGGTAGGTGGGACAACGCGAATTGTCTCCGAGCTTCTTGCGCAGGGACGAAATGTGCACGTCCACGCAGCGGTCGAACTTGTTCCACTCCTTTTCGGTGAACAGATTCAAAAGGTCTTCACGGGAAAAAATACGCCCCGCCCCACGCGCCAGATGATACAGAAGCATGAATTCCATGCTCGTCAGCTCAAGCGGCTCATTGTTCAGCGTTACCTTGAGCGTCTGCGGATTCATGCACAAGCCGTGAATGCGGAGCATGCCGTCCTGCCCGTCCGAATGCTCGGCAAGCCCCGCGCTCTCCATCCGGCGCAGGACCACCCGGATCCGGGCCAGCAATTCGCGCGCGGAAAAGGATTTGGGCACATAGTCGTCCGCGCCGAGCTCCAGCGTGACGATGCGATCCGTCTCTTCGTTGTGGGCGGACAGGATGACCACGGGAATCCGGTTTTCCATCCGCAAGCGGCGCAGCACCTCGATGCCCGAAATATCCGGCAGCAGCATGTCCAACAGAATGATGTCATACTCCTGTTGCCGCGCGGCCTCGATCCCGGCCATCCCCGTGTATACGGAACACACGGTGAACGAATGCACATCAAGATAGTCCGCCATGAGTTCGCAAAACTCACGATCGTCATCAATCAGCAGCACCTGATGCCTCTTTCCCGCATACCCATCCATATCCCGCTCCTTCCGACGCCTAGCCCTACCCAAACAACTTCGTATCCTTCATCATCAATACCCTTGGCGCAGGCAAAACAGTTTGTTCCCACCTGTACGGCGTTCTTTTCAGATTTGTCAATTTGACCGATACGGCGGTGCGCCATAAGAAATCCCATCAGATGGGCTCGGAAAAACCGGAACGCCCCCGCCAGAAGACATCTCCTTCCGGTCCCTACGAAAAGGGAAAGGCGGCACTCCCCTTCCTCGCGGCAGGCCCCCTTTACACGGCGCGGCAATCGAGCCGACAACGCATCTCCGCCGCAAAGGATGTGGGAAAAAGAAAAACGGGCTACGGAATCGCTTCCGTAACCCGTTCCTATGAATGGTGGACCCACTAGGACTTGAACCTAGGACGGACCGGTTATGAGCCGGTGGCTCTACCAACTGAGCTATAGGTCCGTAAGGGCTATTCGGTGAGGACGCCTTCTTCGGGAGCGTCCATCTGCATGGCGCCGACCGGGCAAATCCGGATACAGCGCGCGCATACTGTACACTTTTCCTTGTCAAATGCAAGGCGGCGGGTTTCGATGTCCACGGTCAGCGCGGAGGACGGGCACAGGGCCGTACACATGCCGCACTGCATGCACTTGTCCTCATTGTGCCGGATGCGCTGGGCCACGGGCGAGACGAGGACGCCGTGCTCGCGCAGGTATTCGATGCCCTTGTCGCAGGCTTCACGCGCGCCGGACAGTTCGAGAGTCAGAAAACCTTCCTGCCGCGGCGTGATCTGGGCGGTGCTGATGTTGAAGTCGAGATCGAACAGCCGGGTCAGGTTGCAGACCAGCGGCCTGCCCGAAACGGCGGGCGGAAACGTCAGATGCACGTTGCTATGATACGGCTTGGCTTCCTGACTCATGGCGCGTTCCTACATCTTGTTGTCTTTCATAAGCTGCTTGGCGCGGGTCGCTTCGGCCGACTTGGGGAACTTCTTGATCAGCTCCTGAAGGCGGACCTTGGCGGCGTCCTTCTTTCCGGCCTTGATGAAGCACATGCCCTGCTTCAGGTACGCCGAAGGCGCCTTGCCGCTGGAGCCGTACTTGGAAATGACCTGTTCGTAGTCGAGGGCCGCGGCGGGATAGTTGCCGAGCTGGTAATTGCACTCTCCGCGCCAGAACCACGCGTTGGAAACGAGCTTGTGCTTGGGATAGGTGTCCGTGAAGTCGGAGAACGATTTCAGGGACTGCTTGTAGTTGCGGGCGTTGAACGACTGCACGCCGTTGTCGTACAGCGCCTTGGCGATGTCGCTCTGCGCCTGCGTCTGCGGGGCGGCCTGCGGCTGGGGAGCGGGCGCGGCGGGCTGCGGCGCCTGCATGGCGGGGGCTCCGGCGGCATCCGGTGCGGCGGGCGCTCCGGGAGCACCGGCGGCACCGGGCGCACCGGCGACGGGCAGCTCCATGCCGA
>CAUHBW010000004.1 GCA_959604115.1 uncultured Bilophila sp.
GCTCCAGTCCCCGGCCCGAAAAGGTCACCAGTTCCTTGACCGACGACAGATCGCAGTCTTCGATGCGGAAACGCTCGCCCGCCTTCGGCGAAAAGAAATCCGTGTCCACGCCTTCATGCACGACGTGGATGCGCTCGGCCAACTGGACGGGATACTGCTCCCGCTGCCAGTTCGTCGAGGTGACGGCCAACTGGCACTCCGCCAGCGCATTGAGCTGGGACAGGTTGCGGATACGGCTCTGGGCAAACTCCACGCCCGGACGGGGAACGCCGTGCGTGAAGAAGGTGTAGTTGGAACCTTTCGTATAGTACCACTCCGCATAGACGGCGTGGAACGCTTCGGGGAAAACGTCCTGAACAAAAAAGCTGCACCCCCAGCGGGGATGGGCGTACACGATGTCCGGTTCGAATCCGTTCCGGCGCAAGGCGAGCAAGGCGTTGGCAAAACGGGAGCCATAGCGGAGCAACTGCACCAGTTCGCGTTCCGCCCTGTCCGCGCCGACTACCGGCTGAATGCCGGAAACCGTCACCTGACGGACGCCGGGGATGCGCACATCCCGGCGGCTCCGTTCGGAAAGGAACACCACTTCCGTGTCCGGGAGCATCCCCAGCCGGGCCGCAAGATACCGAAACGGTCCGGGGAAGGTGTGATGCAGAAAAAGGATACGCATGGTCAGTTCCCGTACCCTCCGCCTCAGGCGTTCTCGTCCGCGAGGCCCCTGATGAACTTTTCCCCGGAGGGCGTCTTCAGGTATTCGCGCAGCGCCTGCACCACATGCTGATCGTACTTGGACGACTCGGACTCAAGGATGTTCAGAGCCTCGTCCACGGACTTCGCGTTGCGGTACGAACGAGGTCGGATCAACGCGCAGAACGTGTTCGCCACGGAGAGAATACGCCCGTGGACGCCGATGGCGTCGCCCTCCAGCTTGTCGGGATACCCGGAACCGTCCATGAACTCGTTCATCTGTGAAATGGCTTCCACGACCGGAAGCTCGAAGTTGATGTTCTTCAAGGTTTCGCGGGCGTATTCCACATGACGTTCCATCATCTGCCGCTCCTCGGGCGTGAAGGCTCCCGGCTTGGTGAGCAGCTCGCGCGGCAACTGCATCTTGCCGATCTGCGACAGGCTGGCGGCCGTCCGCACGGTGCTCTCGTCCTCTTCGCCGAGGCCGAGCTCCTTGACCAGCTCGCCGCCGAGATTCGCCATATACGAGGACTGGCCGCCCAGATAGGGGTCCACCGCCTCAATGGCGTGCATGAACGCGGCGATGGTCTGCCGGACCATGCGCTGGTTGCGTTCCTGCGCCTCGACAAGCTGCGTGATGTCGCGGAACACCGAAACCGTACCCGTGACGGCGCCGCTTTCGCTCCGATACGGGGAACAGGTCACCTGATAGTGGTACTTGTGGGACTGGAGCCAAATCACGTCCTTGAACAGGAACGGCTTTTCGGTCTGTATGGCTACGTCCAGCTGTTTGTACAGACGCAACGCCGTGTCGTATCCAAAGATCGCGGCGCAATCCATGCCCACGACCTCCTCGTCGGAACGTCCCACCATGCGGGCGAAGGCCTGGTTGGCGTACTGGACCATACCGCCCTTGTCGGTCAGGACGATGCCGTCAACCAGCGCGCTGTTGATCCCGTCGAGGAGCTGCTTCTGCTGGTTGGAAACCTGATAGAGCGTAAGGAGTTCCGCGCTGACATTGCGGGCATTGCGCCCCACAAGCCACCACCAGATGGCGAGCAGCGCCAGCAAAACCACGATGACGGCAATGCCCGCCCACACGAAAATCGCGTTGCGCTGCGCCACGAACGGCTTGAGCGCGGCGGAAACCTGCACGTCCTGTACGACCAGCCACGGCAATTCGGGAATCTTGACGCCGATGCCGTACACGTCGCCGTCCGTACCGCTCCCCCGCCGGATTTCGAAAGGCAGGGTCTCGTCCGGCCCCAGTGCCCAGCCGGGCATGGCCTGAATATCCGCCGACAACGGCAGCATTTCCTGAAGGTTGCCGTCCACAATCTGAAACACGTGGGTGGAGCCGAACTGCGTTTCCCCCTTCGCCGCCTCGACCGTTTCGCCAAGACGGGAGGAAACCATCACGGACAAGAGCAACGTGGCCACCGGCTTGTCCGACCGGTTTTCGACATACTGCGGGGCGAAAATGGGGACGACCAGATCAAGCACCAGTCCGTTGGGCGTTTTGCGGACGGGAAGAATGCTGAGCTTTCCGTTTTCCACGGTCCGTTTGACGGCGTCCTGCTGATCCAGCGAGAGCGAGCGCGGGGTCACGTCGGTGGACAGATAGGTCTGGCCCTCCGTATTGGTGATCCGGGCGTACAGGAAACCGGAATAGGAAACGAATTCCTGCAACAGATTCTTCATGAGCGGCAACTGGGACGCCAGCTGCGACAATTCGTCGCCGCCCGCTTCGATATCCCCGGACGCCTTCAACAGCGGCGCAAGATCCTTTCCAAGCCCGTTGACCTCCGAGGCGAACAGGCGGAACAGGTCCGCGCTGATCAGACGGCTGGCCTGATTCTGCAACGAGTTGAACCACAATGAAAGCGCGTTCGCCTTATTCTGGGCCGTGTATTGCAGCCGCCGTTCGACATCCTGCCTCAGAGACGTTTCCGCCATGTTAATGTTGAACCATGCCAGACTGGCCGCCGCGCACAGCACAAGCACGAGAATGACGGCCATAAACCATCGCATACGCTTGTACGCCGCAGATTTACGCCCCGCATTCGACTGGGGAATGCCATGTTCCATAACGCCCCTCTCTTTATCCGTTCCATACGTCCGCATGGTCAATTCACGCTCCGCTTCAGCCGCCCTGCGATCCTAGCGGCTCGGCCGGGTCTTCGTTCGGGCGGAGCCGCCGGGCGTCAGATGCGCCCACCGGTATTCCTCGTTCACCGAAAACTGCGGCCGATAATGGGAAAGCCGCTTGTGCGACAAAACCGCATTGCTCAGGTTGTCCAGCACCCAGGCGTCGCCGTCCAGGTACACGACGGTAACGGCATGCTCAAGATTGCGCAACGTATCCTTGAGCACCACAATCCGCATCTTCGACGCGGGAAAGCCCAGATTGCGCAGCGCGAAATATTTGGCGATGGCAAAGTCTTCGCAGTCACCGGACTTCCTGAAAAAATCCACCGGAGCTTCCCAGTAGTCCATGACCCCCCATACGTCCATATCGGTACGGTACGGCCAACTATTGATCAGCTTGTTGACGGCCCGTAATTGCTCAATGGGCGACATCTTCGCCAGTTTCGCCTTGATCGTCTTCCACGTTCCCTGACCGGGAAACACCCGATCATCCGTAAAGCCCGGATGGGCGCGCTCCTTTTCCAGAACGGACGTCCATTTGGGCATGTTCCCTATTTTGCTCCGCATTTCAAGCGTTCCGAAAAGCCGGACACTCTTGCCGCCGCCCTTGTCCCCGGAGGAAGATGCCTGCGGAAGAGGCGGCGGAGGGGCCGCCGTCGGAGCCGAAGCGGACATGTCCGGCTGACGCGGCGGACGCGTTTCCGATGAAGCGCCCGCCCTGTTCCGTCCGGAAAGCAGCGAACCCACGCCTCCCTGAAGCAGAGCCTCATCCTCGTCATCCGCAGCGAAGGCGCCCGGCAGCGGCAAACCAAGACCAATCGCCAGAATCAACAGGCGCGCAACACTACGCAACCCACTCCAGCGGTTCATTTACCTTTCCCGCAGAGCGTTCTGCCGCGCCTTCAAGATAGGCTTGAGAATATAGTCAAGGACGGTCTTCTTGCCCGTCAGGATGTCCACTGTGGTCACCATGCCCGGGATGATGGGCAGATGCTCCTTTCGGTACACGATGGAATTCTTGTGCGTGCGCACCTTCACCAGATAGTAGAAGTCGCCGCGCTTGTCCTCGATGGTATCCGCGCTGATCTGTTCGAGATCTGCTTCGAGTCCGCCGTAAATGGAGAAATCGTACGCGGAAATCTTCACCATGGCCTTCTGTCCCGGATGGAGGAATGCGACGTCGGCGGGACGAACCCGCGCCTCGACCAGCAAGGTATCATCCAGCGGAACGATTTCCATGATGGCTTCGCCGGGCTTGACCACGCCGCCCACCGTATTGAGGTAAATCTGCTTGACGGTCCCGCGCACCGGCGAACGCAGCTCCGTTCGCGTCACCCGGTCCCCGCCGGCGGCCAGCGTTTCCTTCAGGGAATTGAGTTCCGTACGACGCTTGGTGATTTCGGCGTTGATTTCCGACTCCATTTCCGCCTTGCGCAGGGTCAGACGCTGCTTCGCCTCTTCCGCCGCAGCCTGCGCCTTGGGAATGGACGAAGCCAGAGATTCGATATCCCCCTGCAACGAAACGACCTTCTGTTCAAGGCCCAGATAATCCACACGCGAATAAATCTTGCGCTGCATCAGCGGCGCGGCGATGTTCCGCTGCTCCACCGCGAGCGCGAGGCTGCGTTCGGTCTGACGCTTCCGGCCCGTCAGCTCTTCGACTTCCCGCCTGCGCTGCTCATACTGCGACTCCAACAGCCCCATCTCGGCCCGCTGCTGCGATTCTCGCGCCTGAAACATCGCCATCTGGTCAGCGACGGCCTGCGGATGCGCGGCCAGCACTTCTTCCGAAAAGACCGGGCGCTCCCCGTTCAGTTCGGCTTCCAGCCGGATGATGGACAGCTCGTTTTCCAGAATTCTGTTCTGGGCGTCGCGGTATTGGCTTTCCGCCAACTTGTTGTCCAACTGGGCCAGCGGGGTGCCCTTCTCGACGATTTCACCTTCGCCGACCAGAACGGCCCCCAGAATGCCGCCTTCAAGGTTCTGAATGATCTGCGTGCGCTGCGAGGAAATGACCTGCCCGTTGGCATGCGTCACTTCGTCGATTTCGGCGAAGCTGGCCCACACGCCCAGCACGAGAAACAGGCACCCCACCGCCAGCGAAAGGAAACGGGGCCCCAGCCGGGGCTTGCGCGACAGCGCGGCCTCCACTTCGTTGACGTAAGGCAACTCGTCCGATCCGATGGACCGGAGGCGGGGATCGCCGGGGCGTTGGGGCTGTTGCGGAACTTGCTGCGACATGTCTCACAATCCTTACTGTTCGGTCCGGGGGGCGGGCTGCTCCCGCAGACGGCGCAACACGTCGTTCTTCGGACCATCCGCAACGATACGGCCGCCTTCCATGACCACAAGCCTGTCCACAAGCTCAAGCATGCTCAGGCGATGGGTGATCAGGATCAGCGTCTTGTCACCCAGCATGGTCCGCAGCCGGTTCTTGATCATCTGTTCGGAAGCGTTGTCCATGTTGCTGGTGGGTTCGTCGAGAACCAGAATGTCCGGATCCCTGACCAACGCCCGGGCTAGCGCGATGGCCTGCCGCTGTCCGCCGGACAGAGACATGCCGCGTTCGCCCACCTGCGCGCCGAAGCCCGCGGGGTTGGAACGGATGAACTCGGTCACGCCCGCCAGCGTCGAGGCCCGAAGGATCATCTGGTCGTTGATGCACGGATCTCCCAGCGCGATGTTGTCGCGCACCGTACCGTAAAACAGCACCACATCCTGCGGCAGGAAGCCCACCCGTCCGCGAAGATCCGCCTCCGCGAGCTGCCGGATATCCACGCCGCCGAATTTCACGGCTCCGTCACGCGGCTGGTACAGGCCTATCAACATCTTGCCGAGAGTGGACTTGCCCGATCCCATGCGTCCGACCACGCCGACCTTTTCTCCGGGGCGGATGGACAACGATATGCCGGCGAGCGCCAGACGCTCGGCCCCCGGATAGGCGAAGGACAGATCTTCAAAGGAAAACGACGAGTCCAGCTTGCCGAAATCGACGTACTCGCTGTCGTTTTGGCCTTCGGAAGGAAGCTGCATCAGCAAATCGAGCGCCTGAAGGGACATGCGGGAGTTCTGGAGACGAGTGAGCAGGCTCGCAATCTGCATCAACGGAGCCATCGCCCTGCCGACCAGAATGTTCGCACCGATGAGGCCGCCCATCGTCATTTCTCCGTCGGCGATCCGATACACGCCCCAGATGACCATGCCCACGGAAACGCACTGCGTCACCAGTGTTGAAATGGTGATGGCGAGGTTATTGTATTTCTTTGAAACGCTGTTGGCCTTCGCCGAAACGCCGACGACCTGTTCCCACAGGTGCAGCATCCGGCTTTCCGCCATACACGATTTCAACGTTTCCAGACCGTTGACCAGTTCCACAAGCAGCGCGTTCTTCTGCATGTTCTGCTTGTAGCCCTGCTCCGCCGTACGCTTGGCCGCCGCCTGCAGCACGATGCCCACAACGATGAGCAGCGGAATGGCGCACAACGGCAGAACCACCAGCGGACCGGCGATGTAGGCGAGAAGCAGCATCGCCACCACGAGGAACGGCAGGTCGATGAAGGCCAGCAACGTCGACGAACTGAAAAATTCGCGCAACGACTCGAATTCCCGCAGATTGTTGACGAGCGCGCCGGTGGACTCCGGTTTGGCGTCCAGACGCATGGTCAGCACTTTCTGCACCAGACGGCTGGACAGCACCACGTCCGCGTTGCGTCCGGCCACGTCCACGAAATAACTCCGCAGGTTGCGGAGCAGGAAGTCAAAGCCGTAGGCAATCAGAATGCCGATGGCCAGCACCCACAGCGTATCCACCGCGTTGTTGGGAACGACACGGTCGTACACGTTCATGACGAACAACGGACTGATGACGCCGATGAGGTTGATGACCACGCTGGCGAAGGCCACGTGCCGGTAAATCGGCAGATAATACAGGAGAACATCCCAGAACCACCGCTTGCCCTTGAGCAGACGGATGCGATCGGCGCGCTGGTCCAGACGGGCCTCGCGCGTGGCGAAAATGGCGTAGCCGGTATACTCTTCCGCCAGCATCGCCATCGGGACGGGCTGCACGCCCTCCCCCGTTTCCGGGAAGATCACTTCCGCCTTTCCGTCCTTCAGCGACGTCAGCACGCACGAGCGATCCCCCGAGAGCAGCAGGATGCAGGGCAGCACCAGTGGAGAGATATCCTGAAGGCTTTTCCGGTGAACGATTTTTCCTTCCAGCCCCGCGCGCTTGGCGGCGTGCAGACAGGCTCCGGGAGAAACGCGCCCGGTACCGGCAAGCCCCGCCATGATGAACGCCGTCGAAACGGACTTGCCGCGAAGACGCAGCAAGGTGACGAGGCTGTGCACCAGAGGCGGGATAAAATCCACGTCAGAAGGCGACAGCCCCTCGTTGATCAACGAGGCCGCCGCCTTCTTCCGTTCGGGCTTGCCGGATTCGTCCCCCTTCGGGGACTCGATCATATCGACCATACGGACCTCAAGCTAAAGGAAACTAACGCTGTTCCTTCTGGTCCCGGGGAGATTCATACAACGGATCTTCCTTGATGCCCAGTTCGGGAAGCAACATGCCGGTCAGGGCATACAATCTGTATGCACCGACGACCACGTTGCCGTTGGCCGTCGCATACTGCGTGGATGAGTTGAAAAGCTCGCTTTCCGCGTCGAGAACGTCAAGCAGACTGCGCTCGCCCAGCTTGAACTGTTCAAGATAGGCGTCGCGCGTCTCCCGGTTGTACCCGATCGCCTCTTCATAATACTTCTTCTGTTCCTTGGCGGCAAGGTAGCGCGTCCAGGTATTTTCAATTTCCAGCGCCAGTTCGTCGCGGAAGTTGTACAGGGTCTGCGTAGCCATGCGGGTGCGGGATTCGGCGGCTTCGGTCCCCGCCTTGTCCGCGCCGCTGTTGAACAGGTTCCAGCGCATGACGAGCTGGGCGTCCAGACCGGACGTCCACTGATTGCCCGGGCCGCCGCGGTCGGAATAGGACGGACCGGCTTCGAAATTGATTTTGGGATGGTAGGCGGATTCAGCCAGTTCCTTCTCGCCGCGCGCGGCCTTGATGTCGGACATGTAGGCCTTCAGCTTGGGATTGTTCTTTTCCGCGACGCCGAGCACGCTGTCGTAGTCGGGATAGACGGACGCGGGAACGTACACTTCCGAAAGGTCAGCGGGAACGGGCGTTCCGGTCAGGCGGATGTACGAGGCTTCGCCTTCGCGCAGGGACGCTTCCGCATCGGTGAGCGTGCTCTGGGCGCGGGCCAGACGCCCCTTCGTCTGGGTAACGTCGGCGGTGGAGCCGACGCCGAGATCGACGCGCTCGTTCTGCGACGCGAGGATGTCCCTATGCTGCGCCACGTTGGCCTGGGCCAGCTCAAGGATTTCCCGGCGGCGGAGCAGATCCACATGGGCGATGATGGCGTCGAGCGCGAAGGAAGTGGCGTTGTCGAGCACGCGGTAGGTCATGGAATCCACCGTGGCCTCCCCGCTGCGAACCCGGCTGCGGGTGGCGAAGCCGTCCCACAGGGGCTGAGTCAGGGTCAGGCTGACGCTGTTCGCGCCATACATGTCCTTATCGGCTCCGAGAGGGCGCGTCGTCGTATCGCTCAGACGGCTGAACCCCGTGCGGCCCACGGCGTCCACGCTCGGCCCCCATCCGGCCTTGGCTTTGCGCAGCTCGTGGCGTACAACGTCGAGGTTCTCCTGCATGACCTTGAGGCCACGATGGGACTTCAGCGTCGCCTCGACGGATTCCTTCAACGTAACTTCACCTGTCACTTGTTTCCCGGCGGTTGCCTGCACCGGAACGGCCTGTTCCTTACTGAAGGCTTCGCCCACAGGATAGGCGGCGAGCAGTGCGGCGCTCAACAACGGCACCAGTTTCATGCACGAAGATTTCATTCAACATTCCTTTAAACTTGATAAACTGATGTTCTTTCGCAAAAAGACGGAATAGACTAACCTATTGTTTGCCCGATGTATAGTACCACGTTCCCATTGATCCGTGACGGAATCACACTATGAATAACGACGACACACTGGTATGTTTTCTCTCAACGCTGTCCCGGCTGGAGGAAGCCGTTCTGTTGCCGCCGTCTTCCCTGTTGGAACAGGAAGGCGCCGCGCGGCGAATGGGATTCGCCGTCGATGCGGGCTGGAAAGCCATGAAGGCCCGTCTCCAGACGCTCGGCGAGACGTGCCCCACCCCGCCCGCCGTCCTCGCCGCGGCCTGGCGGAGGCACATGATCTTCAACGGACACATCTGGATGGACATGCTCACGCGCCGGAGCGACCTTGTCCGCGACAACTCGCCCGAAACGATCCGAAAGACGCTGCAAGAACTCGAAACCCGCTTCCTGCCTGAGCTGGCGCGCCTCCGGGCATGGTTTTCCCAGCATCCTCTTTCTTCGCCGGAAACGCAATAACAAAAAAGCCGTTATTTCTCTTGACGGGCCAACCTGTTTCGTGCGATTTTCCTTCACACGGAGTTGTGACATGATCTTTTCGTTTACGCACTTTTATTATTACTATCCGGAGCACTCGCTGCTGGCCCCGGATCGGATGTGCTGTGCGTAAAAGACGCTTCACAACACATTGAGCTTCCTCCGTATAGGACAAGCCACCGACCCCAAGGCCGGTGGCTTTTTTTGTATCCTTATTACAGCCGGGAGAAAACCATGTTTGCCGCACTCAGCAACCTGCCTATGGACGGAGCCGTCGGGATCGCTCTCTTCTCCATGTTCGTGTCGTTTTCCATGTCCCTGTACGGACTGCTTCGCAATGTGAAACCGGTCAGAGGCCGGAACGGGGAGCGCCGTCATGGCTGAGTTGCTGCTCTGGATCGGGTACTTCCTCGTCTTCGCCTTCCTCGTGCACAAGGGCCGCAGCAAGGACGCCGTGATCAGCGGGTCCGTGGGCTTCGGCGTGCAGGCATTCGCCTATGTCGCGACCTACATTTCCGCGGTGGCCCTCGTCGGGTTCGGCGGACTCGCCCATGCCTACGGCCTGCAAATGCTGCTCGTCGCCGCCGGAAACGTCTGGCTCGGCACATGGGCCGTCTACCGCTTTCTCGCCTGGCCCACCCGGCGGTGGCAGGAACGGCTCGGGGCGCGCACTCCGGCGCAGCTGCTGGGCCTCGGGCACGGCGCGCCCGGCCTGACGCGGGCGATGGCCTTCGTCTTCGCGCTGTTCCTCGGCGTATACGGTTCCGCCGTCATCAAGGGGGCCGCGCTGCTGCTCGCCGAAATCCTTCCCCTGCCCGTCTGGGCGCTCATCTGGCTGGTGGCGATCGTCGTGGGCCTGACCGTGTTCATCGGCGGCCTGCGCGGGGTGCTGTACACGGAGGCCATGCAGGGCGTCGTCATGCTCGTGGGCATGCTGATGCTGGTCTGGGCCATCTTCTCCAAGGTCGGCGGGCCGTGGGAAGGCATGCAGGCTCTGGCGGCCCTGCCTCCCAGCACGCTCGCCAACAACGGATTCGTCTCCCTGTCCGGGGGCGAGCGGGGACTGTTCATCCTGTCGCTGGTGGTGGTGACCTCCATCGCGGTCTGGGCCCAGCCGCAGATGATCCAGCGGCATTTCGCCATCGCGGACCCGCGCCAGCTGAAAAAGACCACTCCCCTCGCCATGTTCATTCTGACGGTGCTCGTGGGCGGGGCCTACTTCGCAGCGGCGCTCTCGCGCCTCATCCTTCCCGAAGTCGCCAGCCCCGACGAGGTGATGCCCAGACTCGTGCAGATGCTGCTCCCCGAGTTCGCCCTGCAAATCTTTGTCCTCGCCATCGTTTCGGCGTCGCTTTCCACGGCGACGGGCATCTACCACATCGCGGTTTCCGCCCTGTCGGAAGATCTGCGCGGACGCCCGAGCAACAGGGTTTCGTGGTTTGCCGGCATCGCCGTCTGCGTGCTGGTCAGCGGCGGCTGCGCCCAGATCAAGGGCCAGCTCGTCGCCCTGCTCTGCACGACGAGCTGGAGCATCGTGGGGGCGATGGCGCTGGTTCCGTACGTCGCGCTTGTGGCCTTCGGACGCCGCAACGCCAAGGCCGCCTGGGCGAGCGCGTCCTTCGGCTTCTTCTCCTGCCTCGGCTGGTACCTGCTGGCCTACGGCTCCACATCGATATGGGGGCCGCAGTTCGGTTCCGCCGCCGCAGGCATTCCGCCCTTCTTCATCGGCATTCTGTGCTCGGGACTCGGATGGTGCGCGTTCGCCTCGGCGGCGTCCCCGATCATGGAGGAACAGGCCTGATCGTCCCGGGGCGGCGCGGGCCTTCTCCGCACCGCCCCGGCGCACGGTTGCGGCCGCCGCAGCGACGCGGTATAGCCGGGGCGGTCTTTTCCCCCGAACCATAAGGACAGGCTCCGATGACGCAACCCGACATCAACATCCGCATCCTCGACCTCAACGGCACGCGGCTGACGCAGACGGAGCTGGAACTCCGCCGCCACCTGAAACAGCACGGCATCGACGCACGGATCACCTGCGTGGGATGCGGCCTCGAAATCGCCCGGCAGGGATTCGCGAACGCGACGCCCGCCTTGCTCATGAACCAGTATACCATCCTTGAAGGCAAGGAAATCACGCCCGAAGCCATAGATACCTTCTGCAGGCAGCTCCTCGTCTGGCTGGAACGACAACACGCCGCGCCCTCCCGGTAGCAAGCCGGAGGCCGCCCGACGCTGTGGGCGACCTCCTTTTTGGGCGACGGGGATTCCGCATTCCCACCGCGCTGCACCAACGCGGCGGGTACCGTTCTCCACCATCAAAAACCTCGCTTCCGGTCTCAATATGGAACGTCAAAATGGCGAACGGCGTTCTTCGGAAACGCCGCGCCGAAGCCGTCCGGCAGGTGCGATCGCCCAAGCGGCATCGTCAACGGCGCTCGCTACGGCGCGTTATTGTCGACATTCCTTGACGAAACAGTCTAACGACGCTATGGGACGTCCATATTCCTTTTTTATGGAGGACCGCTTCGCGCGATCAAAAGGAATGGGTAACCTATCGGAATGTTTCCTGAGGAGGAAATCATGAAAAAACTCTTCGCTCTGCTCGTCGCCTCGTTCCTCGCGCTGCCGCTTTCCGCCCATGCATGGGCTCCCAGCGGGGACGTGAACGTCATCGTGGCCTACAAGGCCGGTTCCGGCACCGATACCGGCGCACGCCTGCTGGCTTCACAGGCCGAAAAATACGTCGGAAAGACGCTGATCATCAACAACCTTCCCGGCGGCGACGGCAAGATCGGCTGGACCGAACTCGTCAACGCGAAACCCGACGGCCAGACCATCGGGTTCATCAACCTGCCGACGTTCACCACGCTGGCCGTGCAGCCCGGCTCCTCCTTCGCCGTGAAGGACGTGATCCCCATCTGCAACCATCTGACCGAAACCGGCGTCGTCGTCGTTCCCGCGAACAGCCCGTGGAAGTCGCTGAAGGATCTTGTGGCGGCCTGCAAGGCGAAGCCCTCCTACCGCTGCTCCACCAACGGCGTGGAGGCCTCCAACCATACGGCGGCCCAGCTGCTCGCGACCACCGCCGACTTCAAGTACAAGGCCATCCCCTACGGCGGCACCGCCGACCAGCTGCTGGCGCTGCGTCAGGGCGAAGTGCACTTCTCCTGCGCCAAGGTGGCCGACGTGGCCAACCTCGTGAGCGGCGACAAGCCTGAACTGCGCATCCTCGGCGTGTTCTCCAAGGAACGCCTGCCCGAATACCCCGACGTCCCCACGCTCGGCGAACTGGGCTACTATGACCAATGGTACGGCTCCGCGCGCTGCCTCGTGGTTCCCGCCGGAACGCCCGACGACGTGATCGCCTTCTATGTGGACGCGTTCCGCAAGACCATGGAAGATCCGGCCTGCGTGGAAGCCCACAAGAAGGCCGGTTTGAGCATGGATTACATGGACAACAAGAAGCTCGCCGAACTCATTGCCGCGCAGGAAGTGTTCTGCCGCGACGTGGTTTCCAAGCTGTACAAGTAAAGGCCCGGCACGGAAAAAGGACGGCGGCATGCCGTCCTTTTTTCTGCCGTCGAACGTTCCTTTGAAGCAATCGGGATTGTCCATGAAGAAATCCGATATCGGCGTCGTGGCGATAATCTATGCGATCTGCCTGTTTTTCTTTGTCATGACTCTGGACCTCAAGGCCGACGCGCAGACGTATCCGCTGTGCCTCATCGGCGGCCTCTTTGGGCTCAACACGTTGTACCTCGCCCGGTGCGTCTGGATGCTGCGCAGGCAGGGCGGACGCATCCAGAGCGATTTGTCGGACGTGTTCAGCGGCTTTCTGGTCGGACAGTTCACCGGTCTGGCCCTCGGCTGCATCGGGTATATGGTGCTGATGTATTTCGCCGGGTTCTACATCGCCAGCGTCGCGTATCTCGTGGGAACCATGCTGTTCCTGCGCGTTCCGGTGCGCCACCTCGTCATCACGGTGGGTGTTCTCGCCGTAATGATCTACGCCGTCTTCACGCTGTTCCTCAAGGTTCCGCTGCCCGTGGGCCTGCTGTTCAAATAGGGAGACATCCGAATGGAAACTCTGGCTCTCATGGGGATGGGCTTCGTCCATGCCCTCAGCCCCGTCAATATCCTCGCCATGTTCGCGGCCACGGTCGTGGGCGTGACCATCGGCTGCCTGCCCGGACTTTCGGCCGCCATGGGCGTTGCCCTGCTCCTGCCCGTCACCTTCGGCATGGACCCCGCCACGGGCCTCATCGTTCTGGGCGGCATCTACTGCGGCGCCATCTTCGGCGGTTCCATCAGCGCCATCCTGATCCACACGCCCGGCACTCCGGCGTCCGCGGCGACGGCCATCGAAGGGTATCAGCTGACCCTGCGCGGACAGGCGGCGAAGGCGCTTACGGTCGCCTGCTTCGCGTCGTTCTGCGGCGGCCTGCTGAGCTGCCTTTCCCTCTATTTCTTCTCTCCCGTGCTGGCGCAGCTGGCGATGAAATTCAAGAGCCCCGAATACTTCTGGCTTTCCCTCTTCGGACTGACCATCATCGCGGGCGTGTCCTCGAAGTCGATCCTCAAGGGGCTCATGTCCGGCGTGTTCGGGCTTCTGCTTTCCACCATCGGCATGGACCCCATGGAAGGGGTTCCGCGCTTCATGTTCGGGCAGAGCACGCTCTACAACGGCATCAACACCACCTGCGCGCTCATCGGGCTCTTTTCCATGTCGCAGGTGCTGATCCTTGCCGAAAAGAAAATCGTCGAACGCGCCAACGCGTCGGCGTTCAAGGACAAATTCGGCCTCAGCATGGCCGAGATCAAAAAGATTTCGCCCACGATCATCCGTTCGTGGCTCATCGGGAACATCGTCGGCATCCTGCCCGGAGCGGGCGCGTCCATCGCCTGCTTCATGGGGTACAACGAGGCCCGGCGCTTCTCGAAGCACAAGGAAGAATTCGGCAAGGGCTCCATCGAAGGCGTCGCCGGTTCCGAATCCGCCAACAACGCCGTGACCGGCGGCTCGCTCATTCCCACGCTGACGCTCGGCATCCCCGGCGAATCCGTCACCGCCGTGCTTATGGGCGGGCTCATCATCCACGGCCTCCAGCCCGGCCCGGAACTGTTCACCACCTATGCCGGGATGACGTATACGTTCTTCGCCGGTTTCGTGCTGGTCCAGTTCTTCATGCTGGGCATCGGCCTCCTCGGCTGCAAGGGCTTCGCCCGCATCTCGCGCCTGTCCGACGCCATCCTGATCCCTTCGATCTTCCTCCTGTGCGTTGTCGGCTCCTACGCCATCCACAACAACTTCGTCGAAGTTGTCATCATGATGATCTTCGGCGTGATAGGCTATCTGGCCCGGAAGTTCGACCTGAACGCCGCCGCCATCGTGCTGGGACTCATTCTCGGTCCCATCGGCGAAAAGGGCCTGCGCCGCTCCCTGCTCATCAGCGACGGCGATCCGTCCATCCTTTTCTCCACGCCGATCTGCTGGGTGCTCATCATCCTGTGCATCGTCGGCGTGCTCTCGCCCCTGCTCATGAGCAAGGTCGAACGCCGGATGAAAGAAGCCGACTGATCCGCGGCCCCGTCCAACAACGAACATCCCCCGCTCTTCGGAACGGGGGATGTTCGTTTTCAAGGCTTTGCCGGGAGAAGGGGGCGACATCGTTTCGGACGCGCTTCCCCTTTCCGCACGACCGCGAACCGCCGCTTTCGCTGGTTCGAGGCCCGCCAGCCGTCGGTCTTTTCCTGTTCCGCTCGCGTGTCGCACCTTCGGCGCGCGCATTCTCCAAGGACGCCGCCCTATCTCGGCAACACGCCGTCCGCCGAAGAAAGAATCGTATTGTCCGCCGCGCGAATGATCCGGGCCGAAACGATGATGGTGCGGCCCGTCTGACCGTAGGTTCCCGCAACGACGCAGGCGGCGTTGTTGGCCCGGCTGATGGCGCGGACATCCCGGCTGAGCACAAACTCCCCGCTTTGTTCCCTGATGAAAATCGAATCCTGACGGGCACGGATGTCGATGACGGTAAAGCCCTGCTGCGCCAGCCGCGAGCCGACGACCTCGCCCAGCATCCGGCCGACGGTGGACGATTGCGTCAGGTCGTCGACGTCGGCAAAACTTGTGATGATGACGGCCTGCCCTTCCGGTATCTGCGCATGGAGATTTTTGACCAGATCGTCGGCAAGGGCATACCCGACGTACAGCAGCGTCGTTCGCTGCTGCGAGGCCGCATCGGTTTGAGACATTTCGTACGTTGCGTCCGCACATCCGCCCAAGGCCGCAAGCAAAAGCGCAACCAGACAATACCGTATGCTATTCATGCTCGTTACCCACGCTCTTGTATGTCATGGTCGGCAAAGGCCGGGCGTTCCCGCGATACGGAGGACGTTCCCAATACTGGTCGGCATCCTTTGCCCTCATATAAAAAATTCCCGAATAGTCGTAGCTGACGGCTCCGTCCCGCGAACCGGTGATATTGATGATAACTTCGGTGTCGACGGGATAATGGGGCGTCGTCATGTCCATGAGATTGGCCGCTTCCCCCAACAGGGCGGCCCCGGCGGCATCCACCACGGGCCATGACCCCGGACGGTTCCTGACGATGTATCCCGCTCCGATTCCTGTCCCGGCAATGGCCGAGAGCGTCCCCGGATACAGCTTGATCGTCTGGCGGGGTTCCTTATATCGGAGAATCTGAACGCCCCAGTCGAGGCACAGCGCGCCCTCGCGAACGCCGCTGAGCCGAGCGCCCGAGGCAGCCGCCTCATGCCGAAGCAGTGTGGCGAAGGCGCGCCCGAAGGGAGAGCGATCCTGCTCGGAAACAAAGACGGTCGTTCCCGCGGCAATCCCCATTTCCCGGATCATCTGCTGTGCGAGAACGCGCCAGTGTTCCGCAGCCTCAATCGTCCGTTGCCCCGTCACCGGGCGCGCAACGGGCTGCGGCGCATAGCTGCATCCCGACCCAAGCAACGCAAGCGCCAAGATCGCGCATGACACGACTTTCCCCATATCCGTCCTCCTTCCGTAATATCTATATCTGATAGCATATAATATGTCCTCCGTAATAACCAGCCTCCTTTTACGCAAAAAAGCCCAGTGAATTCAATCTGTATCCGCACCAAAGGAACGGCGGCCCGACGCCAGCCCCGGAAAGAGCGGATTGCGGAAGACGCCGGTTTCGGAAGGAGAATGTCCGAATGAACCCATGATCGGCGCGAGCGTGAACCGCGTCCTCCGCCCGCAGGACGCCATAGCATATCCCGAACAGGTTCCAAAGGACCTGCGGCATATGGGTTGACCCGGGCCGTGCGGAAGTGTAACAGAAAACCGTTCATGAGAACTGCTCATGAACGACAATTCTAAGGGTGGTGCACCAATGCTGTTTATGCGCAACTGATTGAAGACAAACGGAACCCACGGTGTGAGGTTCTCATTGTCCGTTCGGACGCGGAAAGAGCCGGTCTTCCGCCGCCCTTCCGGTTGTGCAGCCGAAGGGAGGCCCTAGGCGTTCCTTCTCTTTCCCGCGTTCAGGATGACGCCATTCCGTATGGAGCATCCCCTCAAACGCTTTTGGGAAGGAGTAGGAGAGCATGAAAAATCCCTTCGCAACAACGCCCGGCATCATCGTCGTGGGCGCCGTCATCGGCCTGATCGCCGTATGGCTGCAAAAGCTGGGCAACCCGGCAAACATGGGCATCTGCGTGGCGTGCTTCGAGCGCGACATGGCCGGAGGACTGGGGCTGCACCGCGCGGCCGTCGTCCAGTACCTGCGCCCGGAAATCATGGGGCTGGTGCTCGGTTCGCTGGTCGCCGCCATCGCCACGCGGGAGTTCAAGCCGCGCGGCGGTTCGGCCCCCATCGTCCGTTTTGTTCTCGGCATGATTGCCGCCATGGGCGCGCTGGTCTTTCTGGGATGTCCGTGGCGCGCGATTCTGCGTCTCGCCGGCGGCGACGGAAACGCCGTTCTCGGCCTCGCCGGTCTGGCGACGGGCATCTGGTTCGGGACGCTCTTCTTCAAAAAAGGCTATTCCCTTGGCCGCAGCAACAGTCAGAGCGTCGTCTCCGGGGCTCTCTTCCCCGTCATCATCGTCTGCCTGCTCCTTCTCTATCTCATCTTCCCGCAAATTCCGGGAGAGCCGCAAAGCGGTCCTCTGTTCTATTCCGTGAAGGGCCCCGGCTCGCAGCACGCCCCGTTCATCGCCTCGCTGGGGCTGGCCTTCGTGATCGGCGTCATCGCGCAGCGCAGCCGCTTCTGCACGATGGGCGCCTTCCGCGATCTCTTCCTGTTCCGCTATACGCACCTGTTCCTCGGACTGGCGGCCATGTTCGCCGCCGCCTTCGTCGCGAACGCCCTGACGGGCGGCCTCAAGTTCGGTTTCGAGGGCCAACCGGTGGCCCACAGCGACTTCTTGTGGAACTACCTCGGGATGGTGACCGCCGGTCTTGCCTTCGCCCTTGCAGGCGGATGCCCCGGACGCCAGCTGTTCATGGCGGGTGAAGGCGACAGCGACGCGGGCATTTTCGCGCTCGGCATGCTGGTCGGCGCGGCGATGGCCCACAATCTGGGTACCGCCAGCTCCGGCACGGGCATCGGCGTATACGGCATGCAGGCGACCATCATCGGCTTCATCGTTTGCCTGATCATCGGTTTCGTTCATTCCAAGAGAGCGTAAGGGAGTCTTGTCATGCGCACCATTGATACCCGTGGGCTTTCCTGCCCCCAGCCGTTGATCCTCTTCCATCAGGCCATTGCCGAAAACGGGGCCGAACCGCTGGACGTGCTGGTGGACAATGAAGCCAGCCTTGAAAACGTCACGCGCGCCGCCGAAAAAAAGGGCTGGAACGTCACCCCCAAGGATGAAGGGGAAGGCGTCTTCCGGCTGGAACTTCGCAAGTGAAAACCTTCTTTTCCCGGTTGGCCGGGATGTTTCAGGGAAAGCCCCGTCAAGGGGCTTCCCCCCCATCTTCCGGCACGTCCACGGAACGCGGGTTTCTCGTTTTTCAGCATACCGGCGAAGTCATTCAGGCCGAGCGGGCGTTGCGGGAAGCGGGATTCGCCGTCGAAGTCAAGGGGCCGCCCCCGGAACTGCGCACGGGATGCGACATGGTCATCGTGTTCGACCTGATGCGGGAGCCGCTCGTCCGCGGCGTTCTGGAGGCCGTCCGCCTTGAGCCTCTCCAGTGCGTTCCCATGCGTGACGCCCTGCTCGAACCGGTGTCCCTGTTCCATGTTCAGGATTACGGCGACTGGTTCATGGTACGGGCCGCGAACATGAAAATCACTGTGGAACGCGCCACCGGAACCATCGTCAACGTTTCGGGCGGCGGGTGTCCCGATGTGCCGTATCTGGCGGCGCTGCTGACGGGGCAATGCATCGGGGACGCGGAGGAGCCGCGCATCAAGGGGCAGACCCTGTGTTCCTATTCGCTGCAACGCGCGTTTGAGGAGGCGAGACGGTTATGGCGTGGCTGATCTGCGGTACGGTGCCGGATGCGTCCTTTCCCCTCACCGAGGGACGCTGGCGGCTGGAGAACGGGCTCCTGCATCCGGAAGACGAGGACACGCCTCCGCTTTCCGTGCAACGGGGAACCCCCGCCCTGCTCGGAACCGCATTGCTGGCGTGCGAGACGCTCGGAGCGGAACCTCCCACTGCGTTGCTGGTGGGGGACATCGGCAACGGCGACGGAAGCCGGAAACTCTACGGGCACCTTGCGGCTTCTCTGGACAGGTCCGAGGTTCGGGGCATCACCTTTCACTACCTGTTTCCTGACGTCGACGGGCACAACCGTGTCCTGATGGCGCTGGAAGCGTTGACGCCGAAGCCCGTGCTTGTGGCCGACGCCGGTTTCATGTACGTCGCCAAGATGAGCGGCTACGCCGACGCCTACGATCTGTTCACTCCCGACGCGGGAGAACTGGCCTTCCTCGCCGACGAAAAGGCGCCGCATCCTTTTTACACCAGAGGCTTTCTGCTGGCGGCGGACGGGGATATCCCGGACCTCGTGGAACGTGCCCGCCGACACGGCAACGCCGCCCGCTTTCTGCTCATCAAGGGGAAAGTCGATCACCTCGTGCATGACGGGCGGTTCCTCGAGGACGTGTCCGAACCGCAGGTCCCCGCTCTGGAACCCATCGGAGGCACGGGCGATCTCGTCACCGGCCTTGTGACCGGACTGCTCGCCGGGGGCATGGAGATGGCTCGGGCGTGCCTGACGGCGGCGCGGGCCAGCCGGATCGCCGGACTGCTGGCGAATCCGACCCCGGCGACGCAGATCGCGGAACTCCTTCCTTTCCTGCCCGAAGCGTTGCACAGAGCGCTGAAGGACACGGCCCTTCCTCAAGCAAAGTAGAAAGAACGTTCGTACATGGAACAGAAACAATCCATATCATATTGTTTTAAAACAATAATAATTTTTCATCGATAGAGAAAAAGGAACGGTCCACCCCCGTATGACAAGGCGGGCCGCCGCCCCTGCCGTCCACCCGCAGCGTGGGCATATTTGCCGCACATGCTTCCATGGAAAAAAACGGAGACACTCACCCCGTAAGGAATGACCTTGCGGGGTGACCTTTTAAGGATCGCCTCCGGCATGGGGGTGTGAAACCGCCTCACCGCCCCCCAAGATAAAGAATCGATAAAAATAATAAGATGATAACGAATTATGAAGGTTCCAACATAACGTGCGCGAGTATTCCCACAAGGAAGAAACGGCCAGAAATGCTTTTTCCGCGTGCCTGAGACGTTACATCCATTTCCGAATCAATGCGTACAAATGCTCCACCGACGCCTCCAACGATCCGGAATTGTTGATGCGGCATACGCCTTCCGGGTACTCGGCGGACAACGACGCGCGGGCGATCCGCTCCTCGATGTCCGCGCCATGCTCCCGGCCCCGCGCCAACAGGCGCGACCGGAGCACTTCGGGGTCCACATCCACCAGAACCGGCACGAGTGCGGGATAACGCCGCAGCGCCTCCGGCAGATACTCCCGCGATCCGTTCAAGAGCACGACATGCCCGCGCTCCAGCGTCGCATCGACGCCTCTGCCGATGCCGTAACGCAGGCCGTGGCTTCGCCAGTCCATAATGAAGCTCCCGGCGGCGGCCATCACCTCGAAACGTTCGGGGGAAACGGCGATATGCCGTTCGCCCCGCGAGGCGGCGGGCCGGGTGATGTAGCGGCGGGCGAACACTACCGGACGGCCCCGCAACCGAGGGCGCAGCGCCTGCAACAGACTGTCCTTGCCCGAACCGGAAGCCCCCATGACGTAGACGAGCCGTCCCCGCCGCATCAGAATACCTCCACGCCGTCCCGCCACACCTTCCGCACCACGGGCTGGCCCTCGATCATGCGGACGCGCACGAGATCGGCGCGGCGGCCCGCTTCGAGGCTCCCGCGATCGGTCAGGCCCACGGCTTCGGCGGGGTTGGCGGTCACGAGGCCCACCGCGGCGTGCAGGGGCATGTACCCGGCGTCGCTCAGGGCGAAGGCCGCTTCGAGCAGGCTGATGGGCACATAGTCCGAAGACAGGCTCCCCAGATACCCGGCCTGCGCCACTTCCAGCGCGGACACGTTGCCGGAGTGCGAGCCGCCGCGCACCACGTTGGGCGCGCCCATGAGCACGAGCATGCCGTTTTCGGCGGCGTGCCGGGCCGCCTCGATGGTCGTGGGAAATTCGCTGATGGCGATGCCGTTGTCCAACGCCTCCTCGACATGCTCCACCAGCGTGTCGTCGTGGCTCGCCATCGGGAGGCCGCGTTCACGGCAGAAGGCCATGACCGAGGCGGCGTTGTCCTCGGCGCAGCCGTCGCGGGTTTCCCGCAGCGCGGCGACGACCTCTTCGAATTCCTCGTCCGTCCACGAGGTCAGATTGCTGTAGTACGTCCGGTAGGAGGAGGTGTCCCGCCACTGCCGTTGTCCCGGCGTATGATCCATAAGCGATACCAGCCGGAGCGCGGGCGTGTCGGACAGCGGGAAGAACAGCTCCCACATACGTGGATCGGCCACTTCGCAGCGCAGGTGCAGCAAATGCTCGGCGCGGAGCTGTCCGCTGTCCCGACAACTGTTCAGAGCGTCCACCGCCTTGCCGAGCATGGCGATGCGCCCCTTGTCGTGGTACTCGCCCACGGACAGGGCGTCGAACACGGTGGTGATCCCGGAGGCGACGATCTGCGCGTCGTGCGCGAAGAACGCGGGCACGCCCTGCGGCCAGACCACCTTGGGGCGCGGGATGAAATGCTTTTCGAGATTGTCGGTGTGCAGCTCCACAAGGCCGGGGAGCAGGTAGTCGCCTTCCAGATCGATGCGTCCGGCGAGGGCGCTCGCGCCGTCGTCGAGCGAGGCGATGGCGCGGTCGCGGACAAGGAGACTCCCTTCCACGACCGCGTCGGGCGTGATCAGCCGGGCGTTGGTGAATACGGTTTCGTTCATATCGTCATTCCTTTGCAAAATCGTTACGGGCGTTGCACGGGGATGGTGCGGTCGGCTACGGCTTCGCGGGCCACGTCGTCATGGAAAATGCCCACGACGGCGGCCCCGGCCCGCCGGGCTTCACGGATCAGATCGATGACGACCTGACGGTTCGCGCCGTCCAGCGAAGCTGTGGGCTCGTCGAGCAGGAGGATCGGCGAGGGGCGGATGAAGCCGCGCGCGATGTTCACGCGCTGCTGCTCGCCCCCGGAAAAGGTGGCGGGAGCGAGGTGCCACAGCCGTTCGGGCAGATTCAGCCGGGCGAGAAGCCCCTCGGCGCGGGAACGGGCCGCATCCTTCCCTTCCCCCGCTTCGATGAGGGGATCGACAACCAGATCAAGGGCGCTCACGCGGGGGATGCCCCGAAGGAACTGGCTGACGTAGCTGATGCGGCTTTGCCGCAGCCGGATGACCGTGCGGGGATCGGCGGCGGTGATGTCCGTCTCCTCCCCGCCGCAGCGGACGATCACGGAACCGCCCGTGGGCAGATAGTTGCCGTACAGGGTGCGCAGCAGCGTGGACTTGCCGGCTCCGGACGGCCCGTGCAGGGCGACGCACTCGCCGGCGTCCACGGAAAAGCCGATGCCGGAAAGCGCCTTGATGCGCACGCCGCCCTGCTGGTGGAGCACAAAGGTCTTGCTCAGGTTCCGGACTTCGATGACGGGTTTGTTCATGGTTCAGCCTTGCAGAATGGAGGAGACGAGCAGTTGGGTATAGGCGTGGTGGGGGTCGTCGAGCACCTGATCGGTCAGCCCGGTTTCGACCACTTCCCCACGGTACATGACCATGAGCCGGTGCGAGAGCAGCCGGGCCACGGCGAGATCGTGCGTGACCAGTATGACCGCAAGATCCATGTCCAGCACGAGGTGGCGCAGGAGATCGAGCAGGCGGGCCTGCACGGACACGTCGAGTCCGCCGGTGGGTTCGTCCATGAACACCAGACGCGGGGACGTGACGAGGTTGCGGGCGATTTGCAGGCGTTGCTGCATGCCGCCGGAATAGAGGGCGGGCCGGTCGTCGATGCGCCCGGCGTCGATTTCCACGCGCTCCAGCCATTGCAGCGCCCTGCCGCGCAGCGCGCCGTAGCGCCGCGCGCCTTCCGCCATGAGCCGTTCGCCGATGTTGGCTCCGGCGCTGACCTGCATCCGCAGACCGTCCGAGGGCCGCTGGTGCACGAAACCGAGTTCGGAGCGCAGCAGACGGCGTTTTTCGCCTTCGCTCAGGCCGTGAATGTCGCGTTCCCCCCCGGCGGCGTCGCGGTAGAGGACGGAGCCGGAGGTCGGCTCCATGCGGCCCGAGATCATGTTCAGGAGCGTGCTCTTGCCCGAACCGGATTCGCCTACGATGCCGAGCACTTCGCCGGGCCACAGATCAAAGGATACGTCGCGGCAGCCGACGTGCTCTCCGTAAAGGCGGGTCAGGCCGCGCGCCGACAGAATGGGGGCGGCGTTCCAGTTTTTCATTGCGTTTTCCCCTGACGTTCGGCGGCGCGCCGGGCGCAGCAGTCGGTATCGGAACACACGAACAGGCGGTTCCCCTTGTCGTCGAGAATGACTTCATCCAGATACGTATCGGTGGAACCGCAGATGGCGCAGGCATCGTCCCACGACTGCACGGTGAACGGGTAATCCTCGAAATCAAGGCTCTCCACGTCCGTGTACGGAGGAATGGCGTACAACCGCTTTTCCCGTCCGGCACCGAACAGTTGCAGCGCCGGGCACCGGTGCATCTTGGGATTGTCGAAACGCGGGATGGGAGACGGGCTCATGATGTACCGCCCACGGGATAATCGAAGCCAGTGGCGATGACGCCGTGGCGCACGATGTCCTCGTACAGCTTCACGTTCATGATCCCGTATTCTTCCAGCGCGTGGAGGGTGCGGGTTTCCCGTTCGCTCGGCTCCAGCCAGCGCAGCGGTTCCGGGAGCGGCACCTGAAAGACCATGATCTGGTTCTCGGTCAGCGGCCGCTCGGGGATGCGGTGGCGGGTCTGGATGATGCTGGCCTCGTCCGTGCGGGTGGTGGCGACGCCGGTGGTCTTTCGGAAAAAATCCTGGATGGACACGGCGTTGGTGGTGTCGTCCGAACCCTGATCGATGACCTTGAGCACGTCGTCGGGGCCGATGATGCTCGCGGTCACCTGAATCCCGCCCGTGCCCCAGCCGCAGGGCATGGGCATTTCCCGGCTGGCGAACGGCACCTGATAGCCGGGGATCGCCACAGCCTTGAGCAGGCCGCGCCGGATCATTCGCTTGGTCGTTTCGTCAAGGTAGGCGAAGGCATAGCCCCTGAGAGGGGCGCACGCGTCAGTCTGTGGCATGGTCGTTGTCCTTGTTCCGCCGCTTGGCCCGCAAACCGCGAATGAGAGAGAGGTCCGCCTGAAAATCCACGTAGTGCGGCAGCTTGATGTGCTGCACGAAACCGGAGGCGTCCACATTGTCGCCGTGGAGCAACACGAACTCCGGGTTCTGCGCAGGGCCGACGACGGGTTCGCCGAGTTCCCCGGCGCGCAGGGCGCGGTCGGTGATGGACATGGAGAGGGCCTTGCGTTCATTGTTGCCGAACACCAGCCCGTACCCCCGCGTGAAGCACGGCGGGCGGGCCGTTCCGGTATAGCTGCTCACCATTTCGCATTCGGTCAGTTCCAGTTCCCCGAGGACCACACTGAAACCGAGTTCCTCGGACTGGAAGGAAACCTCCACCATGCCCCGGCGCAGTTCGCCGGTAAACGGGTGTACGGCTCCGAAGCCGCGCTGCGTGGAATAGGCCATGCCGAGGAGGAAGCCTTCGTCGGCGCGGGCCAGAGCCTGCAGGCGCACGCCGCGATCCGCCGGGGCGTCGGCGGGCAGTTCCAGCGGATGGCGTGTGATGTCGCGGCATTCCGCGTTCGGGTCCGGTTCGGGCCGTTCGAGCAGTCCCTCCGTGACCAGCGTGTCCAGCGCGCGGGGCAGCGGACCTGTGGGCGCATCCTCCGGAGCGGGGGCGGGAACGGCGGACGAGATCGGAGCGTCCGCCGCTTCGGCGCGGGCCAGATCGCGATCCAGCAGGCGGTGGGTATAGTCGAAGGTGGCTCCAAGAATCTGTCCGCCGGGCAGATCCTTCCACGTGGCGGAAATACGCCGCAACGCCCGCATGGCCGACGTATCCACCGGGTCCGAGGCCCCGAAACGGGGCAGCGTCGTCCGGTAGGCGCGGACGAGGAAGACGGCTTCCAGCAAATCGCCCTGCGCCTGCTTGATCGCCAGCGCGGCGAGTTCCCGGTCGTACAGCGAGCCTTCCGCCATGACCCGATCCACGGCAAGCCGGAGCTGCCCGACAAGCTGATCAAGGCGCAGTTCGGGAATGGAGGGATCGCCGCGGCGTTCCCGTCCGAGAAGTTCATGGGCGGCGGAAATAGCCTTTTCCCCGCCTTTGACCGCTACATACATGCTGCATTCTCCTGATTCAGAACATCGAGGCGCGTGGTGCGCGGCAGCCCCGCCACGCTGTCGGCGGAGCACAACAGCATATCCACGCCGAGCGGGAAGGACATGGTGTTGGCGCGCCACTGTTCCGCAAACCCGCCGGGCAACGTGCAGGCGAACGCGGCTTCGCCCGGGATGCCGGGGCCCGAGGCCCGCAAGGCAAGCCCCTGCCCGAAGGCCAGTCCGGCGAGGCAGACGGTGGCGGAACGGTCGGGATAGGCGGGAACGCCCTGCGCGAACGCGGACAGGGGCGGCAGTTCGGAGGGGCGGCAGACCAGCGCGAAGGCCGCCTTTTCCGGCTCTTCCACGAGCGGGCACCCGCAATGGAAGCGGAGCCACGCCGACACGGCCTCGCTCCGCAGGCACGGAGACAGCCACACCGGGGCTTCTCCGTCGCACAGGGTCAGGGCGACGCCCGCCAGTATGGACGAAAAACGTTCCGGCAGGGTTTCCGGAAACACGGGGAAACG